>DASUNJ010000820.1:0-6907 GCA_036277235.1 Thermoanaerobaculia bacterium
AAGACCGGCGTCTGCTTGGAGTCGAACTCCTTGCGCACCACCTCTCCACCGGGCATGGAGACGGTCAGGACCGCGCGCGCGTAATCCACCTCGGCATCCCACTGCACCCGCCCCGGATCGATGCTCATCTTGGCCGCGCCAGCCCAGGCCGCAGACCCCGTGATCGCCAGCACGGCAACCACCCCGAAAATGACCGATAACTTCTTCATGCGATTCCTCCTTCTCGTTGGTCGTTTGCCACCTCTTTGGCGTTTTGACACCGAGGTCCGTTACAACCAGAACATCAAGCAAGAACTACAATTCAGAAGAGAATCTCTCGGCGAGATCTGCCCATAATGACACAGCGCTGCGCTGCGGGCAAGAGGGGGAATCAGCTTCGGGAGCGTTGCCGAACGGCCTCGTAGAGGACGGCGGCGGTGGCGGTGGAGATGTTGAGGGAGCCGACGCGTCCGCGCATGGGGAGCCCGATCATGCGGTCGCAGATCTGGCGGGTGCGGGCACGGAGCCCCTTCTCCTCCCCGCCGAGCAGGATGAGCACCTTGCCGGTGAGGTCGACGTCCCAGGGGGGCTCGCCGTCGGCGTCAGTACCGTAGACCCAGTAGCCCTGCTCCTTGAGGCGTTCGACCTCGGCCGCGGTGTTGGTGATGCGCTCGATCTCCAGCCATTCGCTGGCGCCGGCGGAGGTCTTGGCCACGGTCGGGGAGACGGGCGCCGAGCCACGGTCGCGGATGAGCACGCGGCCGACGCCCGCGCCCTCGCAGACCCGGAGCACGGCGCCGAGGTTGCGCGGGTCCTGCACGTCCTCCAGGAGCACGACCAACTCGGGATCGCCTCCGGCAGCCGGGGCCGCCGCGCTCTCCCTCACTTCCGCGGCCATGCCGTTGTGAGCCGGTCCCGCCCGCTCGGAGAGGACCTTGTCGGGGACGATTTCAAGAGCGACGTGATGGCGCCGGCAGAGACCCTCGACCTCCTCGCGGCGCTTCCCCGTCCGGCTGGAGCTCACAAAGACGCGGAGGATCTCCTGCGGCCTGTGCCTCAGCGCCTCGCGGACGGGATGGTAGCCGTAAAGGAACAGCCCCCCTCCTCAAACTTCCATGATCTGCTGCTCTTTCTTGTGCAGGGACGTGTTGATCTCGCCGATGTACTGGTCGTGCAGCTTCTGGACCTCGTCGAACCCGCGGCGCTCGTCGTCCTGGCTGATGGTCTTGTCCTTCTCCATCTTCTTGAGCTTGTCGTTGCCCTCGCGCCGCACCTGGCGGACGCCGTTGCGGGCGTGCTCGGCCATGTCGTGAGCCTTCTTGACGATCTCCTTGCGGCGCTCCTCGGTGAGCTGCGGCACGGGGATCCGGATGATCCTGCCGTCCGACGACGGGTTGAGGCCCAGATCGGACTTCATGATGGCGCGCTCGATGGCGGCGATCTGGCTCGGGTCGAAGGGCTGGGCCGTGATCATCGAGGCGTCGGCCACGGAGAGCGTGGCGAGTTGGTTGATCGGCATCGGCGAGCCGTAGTACTCGACGGTGATCCCGTCGAGGAGCGCCAGCGACGCGCGGCCCGTGCGCAGATGCTTCAGCTCGGTGTGGAAGTGCTCCACGGCGTGCTTCATGCGCGTCTCGACGTCGCGAAAGACCTCTTTCATGGTTTCCCCCTCCTGTCCGGCGAGAATCTTCTACCGGCCCGGCGCGGGCTGTCAATTCGCGGAGGTTCAGCCCCGCACGACCGAGCCGATGCGCTCGCCGCAGACCACGCGGCGGATGTTGCCGGAGGTCATCATCTCGAAGATGCCGATAGGGAGCTTGTTGTCCCGGCAGAGGGCGATGGCGGCGGTGTCCATCACTTCCAGACCCTTCTCGATGACCTCCTGGTAGGTCACTTCGCGCAGGAGCGTCGCGTCGGGGTCCTTGTTCGGATCGGCGGTGTAGAGGCCGTCGACCTTGGTCGCCTTGAGGAGGATCTCGGCGTGGATCTCGTTGGCGCGCAGGGCCGCGGCGCTGTCCGTGGTGAAGTACGGGTTGCCCGTGCCGGCCGCGAAGATGACGACGCGCTTCTTCTCCAGGTGGCGGATGGCGCGGCGGCGGATGAAGGGCTCTGCCACCGTGTTGATGTCGATGGCCGACTGGACGCGGGTGGGGACGCCCCGCTTCTCCAGGGCGTCCTGGAGGGCGAGGGCGTTGATCACCGTGGCGAGCATGCCCATGTGGTCGCCGGTCACCCTGTCGATGCCGCGGTGGCTGGCGGCCAGGCCGCGGATGATGTTGCCACCGCCGACGACGATGGCGATCTCCACACCCAGGGTGTGGACGTCGCGCACCTCGTCGGCGATGGCCGATACGACCTTCTCGTCGATGCCGAAGGGCTGCGAGCCCATCAGGGCTTCGCCGGACAGCTTGAGCAGGATCCGGCCATAGGCGGGACTGCCGGAGCTCCCCGCTTCCGTCATCCTTGCCCCGCCTGCGCCATGACCTCGGCGGCGAAGTCGTCCTGGCGCTTCTCGATGCCCTCGCCCAGCTTGAAGCGGACGAAGCGGCGCACCTGGATGTTCTCGCCGATCTTGGCCACTTTCTCGGTGACGAGCTGGCCGACGGTCTTGTCCGGGTCCTTCACGAAGGGCTGCTCCAGGAGCACGAACTCCGAGAAGTACTTCTCGATCTTGCCGTCGACGATCTTGTCCACGATGTGGGCCGGCTTGCCGGAGGCCAGGGCCTGGTCGCGGAAGATGGCACGCTCGCGGTCGAGGTCCGCCTGCGTGACCTCCTCGCGGCGCACGGTACGCGGCTCGGCCGCGGCGATGTGCATGGCGATGTCGCGGACGAGCTCCTGGAACTCCTCGGTGCGGGCCACGAAGTCGGTCTCGCAGTTGACCTCGACGAGCACGCCGATCTTGCCGTTGCCGTGGATGTAGGAGCCGACGGCGCCCTCGGCGGCGACGCGGCCGGCCTTCTTGGCGGCGGCGGAGAGGCCCTTCTTGCGCAGGTAGTCGACGGCGGACTCCATGTCCCCCTTGGTCTCGGTCAGGGCCGATTTGCAGTCCATCATCCCGGCCCCGGTGCGCTCCCGGAGCTGCTTGACCATCTGGGCGGTGATATCCATTTGAATCTCCTTGCAGGGGCTGTATGTGTCACCCGGCGGACAAAAGAAAAGGCCAGTCGACGCGGGTTCGGCTGACCTTGTCTCCGCGCCGCCGGGTTGGGTTCGAGCGGCGCGCCTTGGAACCAGGGTTTCCTAGTGGGCGGGCGCGCCAGCCATGTCCTTGTCGACGACGTGCATGGGCATGGCCATGTCCTTGCTCATCATGCCGCCTTCCGAAGCCTGGCCCGAGCCTTCGAGGTAGGCGTCGGCCACGCGCGAGGCGAAGAGGCGGATGGCGCGGATGGCGTCGTCGTTGCCGGGGATGATGTAGTCGATCAGCTCCGGGTCGCAGTTCGTGTCGACGATGGCGATGACCGGGATGCCCAGCTTGTTCGCCTCGGCGATCGCGATGGACTCCTTCTTGGGATCGACCACGAACAGGGCGTCCGGCAGCCCTTCCATGTCGCGGATGCCCTCGAGGTTCTTGATCATCCGGTCGCGCTCGCGGTCGAGGCGCAGCCGCTCCTTCTTGGTGAGCGGGCTGGCTTCGTCGCCGAGCCGCCCCTCGATCTCCTTGAGGCGCTGGATGGACGTGCGCAGCGTGACGAAGTTGGTCAGCGTACCGCCGAGCCAACGGTTGGTGATGTAGAACTCGCCGCAGCGGGTCGCCTCCTCGGCGATCGCCTCCTGGGCCTGCCGCTTCGTGCCCACGAACAAGATCCGCTTGCCCTCGGCCGCCAGCTGCTGGACGAACTCCACGACCTGCTCGAAGAGCTTGACCGTCTTCTGCAGATCGATGATGTAGATCCCGTTGCGCTTGCCGAAGATGTACGGCTTCATCTTCGGATTCCAGCGCCGGGTCTGGTGCCCGAAGTGGACACCGGCCTCGAGCAACTCCTTCATGGTGACTTCGACCAAGCGAATTCTCCTTCCTTCTTCCTTCGGCCTTAGCGCTTGCTGAACTGGAACCGGGCGCGGGCGCCCTTCTGACCGTACTTCTTGCGCTCCTTCTTGCGCGGGTCGCGCGTGAGGAGGCCGGCGGACTTGAGGCGGTCGCGCAGCTCGGCATTGAACTGGAGCAGGGCGCGCGAGATGCCGTGACGGATGGCGCCCGCCTGGCCCGCGCTGCCACCCCCGGCGACGGAGACGACGATGTCGAACCGCTCCGTCGTCTCGGTCAGCATCAGGGGCTGCTTGATGACCATCTTGAGGACTTCATTGGGGAAGTACGTGTCGATCGACCTGCCGTTGACCTTGACGCTGCCCGCGCCGGGGCGCAGGTAGACGCGGGCCGCAGCCGTCTTGCGCCGTCCCGTTCCGTAATACTGGGTGTCATTTGCCACTGCGATCTCTCCTGGCTGACCTTGAGGCTATCGGCCGAGGACTTCGGCCACGTCGAGGACGGCGGGTTGCTGAGCCTGGTGCGGGTGGTCCGTTCCGGCGTAGACCTTGAGCTTGCGGATCTGCCGGCGGCCCAGAGGACCCTTGGGGAGCATGCCCCAGACGGCCTCTTCGACCAGCTTGACGGGCCGGCGCTGCCGGCGCTTCGCCGCGGTCTCGCTCTTGAGCCCGCCGGGATAGCCGCTGTGACGGTGGTACACCTTGTTCTCTTCCTTGCGCCCGGTGAGGACCACCTTCTCGGCGTTGAGGACGATCACGAAGTCGCCGGTATCGATGTGCGGCGCGAAGGTCGGCTTGTGCTTGCCGCGCAGCCGGGTGGCGATCACCGAGGCGAGCCGTCCGAGCGGGATCCCGTCGGCATCCACCACGAACCACAGACGCTCGATCTCGGCGAGCTTCGGGCTGTATGTCTTCTTAATCAGCATCTCAGATCTATCTCCGTCGGAACTCGCGGAAGGCGTCGCTCGGCAAACGAAACCCGTCCTTGCGACGCAAAGGACCTCGAATGGTAGGCGGAGCAGACGGTCTTGTCAAGAGGCGGGCGCAGTTACCGACTACCCAACGCGCCCCACGCCGCGAGAGGAGCGGAGTATAGCATGCCCCTCTCTCAGCCGTAAACGTCTCGACGGTGGCCCACCCCGACCACCAGTACGACAAGGCGCTCTTCTTCAATCCTGCAGATCAACCGCCAGTCCCTGACCCGGTAGCGCCAGAGGCCCTGTTTGTCGCCTGTCAGCGCCCGGCCGAAGCGTCTGGGGTCGTGGTCGGTGGCGATCCGCTCCCGCAGGTAGCGGAGGATCTCGCGGGAAACAGGAGGATCGAGGTCTCGGAGGTCCCGGACTGCTCGGTCGTCGAACTCAACCGTCCAGACCAAGCTTGCGCTCGACTTCTTCCAAGGTCCAGCGCTTTGCGGGATTCTGGAGGCGCTCCTTCGCGAGCTCCAGGTCTTCCAGATCCTCGAGATGAGTACGGATGGCGTCGCGGACGTGATCGTCCGGGCTGCGGCCCGTGCGGGCGGCGAGGGCTGCCAGCCGGCGTTCGGTTTCGGGGTCGATGTGGATCGCGAGCATAGGCGCCTCCCGGACCAAATTTAACACGCCCGCTGCGCGGATTGGATAACTCCCTCTCCCTCGGGCTGCGGGAGAGGGGGAACGGGATCAAGTACACTTCCCCCGTGACCGACGTCAGCACCGCTCCTCTCGACAAGTCCGGCCGCGCCATCCAGGACATGTTTGCGGGCGTGGCCCCGCGCTACGACCTTCTGAACCACCTGCTGTCCGCGAGCCTGGACGTAGTGTGGCGGCGCAAGGCCGCGGCGGCCCTCGATCTTCCCAAAGCGGCCGAGGCGCTCGACCTTTGCTGCGGCACGGGCGACCAGTCGGTGGCGCTGCGCAAGCGGGGCGCGCGGGTGGCTTCCGCGGACTTCTGCATCCCCATGCTGGCTCTCGCCCGGCGCAAGTTCGGCCGGCTGGGCTCTCCCCGGCCGGCTCCGCTCGCCGCCGACGCCCTCGCCCTCCCTTTCCCGCGGCAGCGCTTCGACGGTGCCACCGTGTCGTTCGGCCTGCGCAATGTGGCCGACCTGGACGAGGCCCTGCGCCAACTCGCGGGGGTGCTGCGGCCCGGCAGCCCGCTCGTGGTCCTCGAGTTCGCCGTCCCCGAGCTGCCCGTGCTGCGGGGGCTCTACCTCTTCTACTTCCGCCGCCTCCTCCCCTGGATCGGACGGCTGGTCTCGGCGCGCGGCTCGGCCTACACCTACCTGCCGAGCTCGGTCCTGGAGTTCCCCCAGCGGCAGGGCTTCCTCGACCGCATGGCCGCCGCCGGCTTCACCGGCCTCTCCTGGCGCGACCTGTCGGGCGGCATCGTCTGTCTCTACAAAGGTGAGATACCGGCATGATGAAGATCCTCGAAGGCAAGACCCTGGCCGCCGACCTGCGGGCCGGCGTGGCCGCCGGAGTGCGCGAGATGGAGCTGGCCGGCCTCCGCCCGCCTGGCCTCGCCGCCGTCCTGGTGGGCGACAACCCGGCTTCCCAGGTCTATGTGGGAAGCAAGGTCAGGTCGTGCGGCGAGGCGGGCATCGCCAGCCGCACGGTCCGTCTGCCCGCGGATACCAGCGAGGACAAGCTGATCGGGATCGTCGAGGACCTGAACCGCGACGAGGCGGTCGATGGCATCCTGGTGCAGCTCCCCCTCCCCCGCCAGATCCACGAGCGCCGCGTCCTGGAGCGGGTCTCGCCGGACAAGGACGTGGACGGCTTCCATTCCGTCAACGTCGGCCGGCTCTGGCTGGACGAGCCCGGATTCGCGCCCGCCACGCCCTCGGGCGTCATCGAGCTGCTGAAGCGCAACGGTTTCCCGCTGTCGGGAAAGCGCGCCGTGATCGTGGGCCGCAGCGCTATCGTGGGCAAGCCCATGACCGCGCTCCTCCTGCGGGAGAACT
>DASUNJ010000821.1:0-2394 GCA_036277235.1 Thermoanaerobaculia bacterium
GTCGGAGGACCCAAGGTCCTCTTTCCTCTCTTCGCGGTGCCGGCGGTCCGGCGGGCGCTTCGGCGCTTCCGCCCGCACGTCGTCCAGGTCCACGAGTCGGACGGCGGCCTGGCGGCGCTGCTGGTGCGGAGGCTCGCGTCGCGGCTCGATCCACGGCTTGACCCGATACCCCGCCTGGTGGCCCTGCTCCAGGTGAGCTACGTCGAGGAGCTGCGGGCCGTGCGGCCCCTGGTGGCGGACGGCCGGGTCCTGGGCCGGCCGGGCGGCGTCGAGCGCCGGTTCCGCTGGTTCAAGGCGCCGCTCCAGATCGCGCTCGGACGGCTGACCGCCCGGGTGGCCGACCTGGTCCTGGCGCCGAGCGCCGCGACCGTTGCCGAGCTGCGGCGTGATTACCGGGTGCGGGACGCGGCGGTCGTCCCGAACGTGACCGGGGGACTTGAGATCGAGCCCACCGGAACGGACGAACCGCCGGGCTACCTGCTCTTCGTCGGCCGACTCCGGATCCGCAAGGGCGTCGAGGTCCTGCTGGAGGCCCTGCCTCCCGGGGCGCGATTGCTGATCGCGGGCGACGGCGAGCATCGGGCTGCGCTGGCGGGGAAGGCTGGAGCAACGGTGAAGTTCCTGGGGCGCTGCGACGCCGGCCGCGTGCGGGGGTTGCTCCAGGGAGCCGCGGCCCTGGTCGTGCCCTCCATCTACGAGGGCATGCCGCTGGTGATCCTGGAGGCCATGGAGGCGGGCGTGCCGGTGGTGGCGAGCCGCGTGAGCGGCATTCCCGAGGTGGTCGAGGACGGCGTCACCGGCTGGCTGGTCCCTCCGGAAGATCCGCAGGCGCTCGCCGCCGCGCTGGCGCACGCTCTGGAGTGGCCGGACGAGGCGCGGCGGCGGGGCGAGGCGGGTCGCCGACGGGTGGACGAGCGCTTCCGGCCTCAAAATGCAGTGGCTGCCTGGAAACGGGCGGTCCTTGGAGAAAAATGAACCCATGATGGGACGTGCCCTGTTGATTGTCGGCGCCATGGCGACCCTGGGATTGATCGCCTCCGCCGTGTTTGGATATGGCCTGGACGGGCAGGCCGGCCGCCAGGTGGGGCCCGAGATGTCGCGCCACGTCCTGGTCGCGCTCGCCTCCAGCCTGCTGCTGCTCTTCTCCCATTGCTGGATCATGTTCTACCTGATCGGCACCGGGAAGGCGATCAAGGAGGCGGTCGCCGAGCACTCGCTGGAGCCTGCCCTGATCGAAGAGACCAAGCGGTTCAAGAACGAGTCCTATCCGTCGCTCATGCTGGCGATGGCGCTCGCCATGGCGACCTTCATCCTCGGCGGCGGCGCGGCAACCAACAGCCTGCCGTCCTGGATCCATCACGGGCTCTTCTGGGCCACGCTCCTGGTGCAGGCGCGCACCCTCTGGATCGAGAAGGACGTGCTCGAACAGAACGAGAAGCTCATGGCGGACGTCGACCGCCGCCTGCGGACGTAGAGAGGAAGGAAGAGGACACGTGACCGAACAGCAGACCGTGCTCTCGGGCATGCGCTCGACGGGCAAGATCCACCTGGGCAACTACTTCGGCGCCCTCAAGAACTGGATCGACCTGCAGGACCGCTACCGCTGCTTCTACATGGCGGCGGACTGGCACGCCCTGACCAGCGACTATGCCGACACCTCCCAGGTGGCGGAGCACACGCTCGAGATGGTCACCGACTGGCTCGCCGCCGGACTCGACCCGCAGCGCGCCGTGATCTTCGTCCAGTCCATGGTGCCGGAGCACGCCGAGCTCCACCTGCTGTTCTCGATGATCACGCCGCTCGGCTGGCTGGAGCGCGTGCCCACCTACAAGGAGCAGGTCCAGCAGATCGAGAACAAGGACCTCTCCAACTACGGCTTCCTCGGCTACCCGGTGCTCCAGACGGTCGACGTGGCCATCTACCGCGCCCACTTCGTGCCGGTGGGGGAGGACCAGTCCAGCCATCTCGAGCTGGCGCGCGAGATCGTGCGCCGCTTCAACCACCTCTACGGCGAGGTCTTCCCCGAGCCCAGGGCGCTGTTCACGCCGACGCCGAAAGTGCCGGGAGTCGACGGCCGCAAGATGTCCAAGTCCTACGGCAACGCCATCAACCTCTCGGACCCGGCGGACGTCGTGCTCCAGAAGTGCAAGCAGATGTTCACCGATCCCCAGCGCCTGACCCGCAAGGACCCCGGCCGGCCCGAGGTCTGCAACCTCTACGAGTTCCACAAGCTGATGTCGCCGCCCGACGTCCAGGAGCGGGTCTATCACCAGTGCCGGGCCGCGGAGATCGGCTGCGTGGACGACAAGAAGCTGCTCGCCGAGATCATCAACGGCTTCCTGGAGCCCATGCGCGAGCGGCGCAGGGAGCTGGACCGTGACACGGTCTACGACA
>DASUNJ010000822.1:0-2570 GCA_036277235.1 Thermoanaerobaculia bacterium
ACCGCCTACGTGAGCAGAAAGCCCTCGATCAGATCGCGGCGGAGCACCAGGGGTTGGACGGCCGTCTGTTCACAGGACCACGACAGCGGACAGAAGCGCGACGCAATAGGTGTAGGTGTAGCTCATGTAAGTGTGGTGATCACCTTGCCGCGAGCGGATGGCAACACAGCGAACCGCCGTCAGCCAGCTCGTGCCCGCGAGTGCGACATCGCACAAGACAAGAACGACGAGCGAAGGGCTCGCAGGGACGAAGAGCAGGAAGTGGGCCAGGACGGGGAGCGCGGCCATCACCCCGCAGACAAGGATTCGGGTCGTCCACTCACCGGCGACGATGGGGAGGGTCCGGCGCCCGGTTGCACGATCGCCAGGGATGTCCCGCAGATCCTGCACCGCCACAGCCGCATTGAACGTCAAAGACACCACGAGGATCCAGCGCCAGCCGATCTCCCCGATCGGAGTGACGATCTGCCAGGCGGCCGCGAGCTCGGCGATGGTCCCCACGACCATCGCCAGATTCTTGCCGAACCAATGATTGGAACCGCCGAGCAGGTTGTGGAAGATCACCACGACCTGCCACAGCACCACCCATTCCAGGACACCGAAGAGCCAGCCCAGCGCCGCATAGATCGCCATGCCCGCCCAGAACCGCCGGTAGACACCAGGGATCGAGACCAGGCCGGCGACCAGAGGCCTGTGAGGTTTGTTGATCCGGTCCTCGGCGACTCCGCGAACCTGGTTCGAAGTGCAGAAAACATAGATGTAAAACCAGAACAGCACCGCACATTTGAGCAGGGACACCGTCAGCTCTACCCCGGAACCCTCCGCGTGGCGCCAGGCGGCCACGGCGAACAGCAGCGCCGGATACCACGCGGTGGAGAGATCCCCGGCGACGAATCGCCAGCTCAAATAAAGCTCGAACCAAGCGCGAGCGAAGAGGTTGCTGCCCGATCTCTCGACGATGTCAACCATGGCGCGGTTGGACCTCCATCGGCAGCTCGCTCGGGTGGACAGCTCCCGTAACGGCCTCGTAGATCCGGCGGGTCGCCACCGGGCGCAGCCGCCACCGGCCCATGACCGTGGCCACGACGATGATCATTTCCAGGAAGGCGAAAGACTCTCCGATGCACTGATGGACGCCCGCGCCGAATGGAATGTAAGCGGTCTGAGACTTCGCCTGGACCCGATCCGGCAGCCACCGGTCCGGGTCGAGGCGCGTGGGATCCGGATAGAGGTGCGGATCGTGGTGCACTGCGTAAGGGCTGTACAACACCGTGCTGCCGGCAGGGATCCTGACACCTCCCAGCTCCAACGTGGAGAGGGCGCGCCGGGTGAGCAGCCAGGGCGCATACAGGCGCAGCACCTCTTTGATGAAGCGGGTCGTGTACTCGAGCCTGGGGAATCCCTCGGCGGGGGAGGCTTGTTCGATCCGGGCTGCGTCGACCTCGGCCTGGATGCGCTCTTCGATCCCGGGGTTCCTGCCCAACTCGTGGAAAGCCCAGGAAAGAGCCGCGGCGGTGCTCTCGATCCCGCCGATCATCAATGTGATGATTTCATCGTGCACTTGCTGATCGGTCATGGCTTCCCCGGATTCCGGGTCGCGCGCCGCGAGGAGCATCGACAGCAGATCGTCGTGCGCGGCTTCTCCCCGGTGGTCCCGGCGGCGTGCGGTGACGATGCCGGAGATGATCTGCCGGAGACGGACCAGGGACTGGTTGAACTCGCGATTGCCCGGCGTGGGAAGCCGCCCTAGAAAGGCGAAGGGCAGGATCGCGCGCAGGAATACCCCTTTCATCATGATGGGCAGCCAACGCCGCACCTCGCGGTTGACCTCCTCGTCGGCGGAGGCCGAGAAGAGCGTCTTCGCGGCGATGGCGAGCGCCAGGTCCGCCATCTCGTCGTTCATTGCAACCACCTGCCCCGCTCGCCAGGTTTCAACCCGGGCGGCGGCAAGCTCGCTCATGACCCTGGCGTAGAGCGCGATCCTGGAACGGTGGAACGCAGGTTGGATCAGGCGACGCTGGCGCCGGTGGAGCTCGCCCTCTGACGTGGCAATCCCGTTACCGACCATCACGCGTGCATTGGCGAACAGCGGCCCCTTGTCGAACTCTTTCGCCCGGGAGACCAGAACGTTCCGGATCAGTTCCGGATCGTTCACGAAATAGGCGGGTTTGATCCCGATGTAGATCTTCACCACACTGCCGTAGGAACGCACTGCCTGCACGAGCTCCAGCGGGCGGCGGGCCAGCGACAGCGCATGACCGACGAGCGGCACTCGCCCGGGAGGCGAAGACGGCAAGGGTGGCGGTCTGTCGAGTGTGCGTCGCATGACAGCTCTCCTCGCCCGAGAGACTGTCGCGAGGCCGCCGGCTATCTCACTGGAGCCGCCTCCCACTTCTGTTGGAACAATGGGAAAAGTCGGGGTCGGGAGAAAAGAAGAGGGGCGCCCGGCAGCGCGCCCCCCTGTGCGAAAAGGCTACTTCGCAGGATCAGGAACGGGGACCGGATCGGCAACCTGCTCGGGCGCCGGCTTGACGGGACGGGCACGGCGACTGGTCGGCGTCAGGCCGAAG
>DASUNJ010000823.1:0-13043 GCA_036277235.1 Thermoanaerobaculia bacterium
CGCGACCAGGCCGAGGAGCTGCGCGACGCCCTGCTCGAAGTGGATCGCTCCGACGTCCCGGACGCGCCCGCGGGGACCTACTACTGGTACCAGCTCCTCGGCTGCCGCTGCCGGGTGGACGGCGAGGACCTGGGCGAGGTGACCGACCTGGTGGAGGACGGCGGAGGCCTGCTGCTGGTCGTCTCCAAGGATGGGCGCCAGGTGCCGATCCCCTTCGTCCGGAGCTTCCTCAAGGAAGTGGACGTGGAGCGCGGCCGGATCGAGCTCGACCTCCCCGAGGGGCTGCTCGAAGCATGCGCATCCGGGTCCTGACCATCTTCCCCGAGCTGTTCGGCCCGTTCCTGGCCACCAGCCTCGTGGGAAGGGCGATCGAGAAGGGGATCCTGGAGGTCGAGGTCCACGACCTCCGCGGGTTCTCGGAGGACCGCCACCGCAGCGTGGACGACGAGCCCTACGGCGGCGGAGGCGGGATGGTGATGACGGCGGACCCCTGGATCCGGGCCGTCCGTGCCGTCGCGGGAGAGTGGAGAATCCTCCTCTCCCCCCAGGGCAAGCGGCTCGACGACGCCAAGGTGCGCGAGCTGGCCGCCCGCGCGTGTTCGGGGGGAGTTCTCCTGATGTGCGGGCGCTACGAGGGGATCGACGAGCGGGTGCGGCAGACGGTCGTCGACGAAGAGGTCTCGATCGGCGACTATGTGCTGTCCGGCGGCGAGCTGCCGGCCATGGTGCTGATCGAGGCGCTGTCGCGCCAGGTGCCCGGGGTGGTGAAGCTGGCGGAGTCGGTGGAGCAGGACAGCTTCCGGGCGGGCCTGCTGGACTACCCGCACTACACCCGGCCGCCGGTCGTCGAGGGGCTCGCGGTCCCCGAGGTGCTGACCTCGGGGGATCACGCGGCGATCCGCCGCTGGCGAGAGCGGGAGGCGCTGCGGGCCACGTGGGAAAAGCGGCCCGACCTGCTGGACCGGCCCGGAGCGCGGTCGGCGCTCACGAAGGACCAGCGGCGGGAACTGGAACGGTTGGAGAGAGATACGAGGCTGGGCGAGCCCGCAATGGGGTTGCGCAGCCATTCTGAAATAGAAAATAATGGCGGCACCGTTCCCCAGGCGGACGCCGCCAGCTTGCGAGGTGAGTCATGAACCAGTTGGATCAGGTCGAGAAATCGTATCTTCGGGGTGAGCAGCCCGAGTTCGCGCCGGGTGACACGGTCCGCATCCACGTGAAGGTGAAAGAGGGCGACAAGGAGCGGATTCAGATCTTCCAGGGCGTGATCATCGCCCGCCGGGGCGGCGGCACGCGCGAGACCTTCACCGCCCGCAAGATGTCGGGCGGCGTGGGCGTCGAGCGCATCTTCCCGCTCCATTCGCCCTCGATCGACCGCATCGAGGTCGTGCGCCGGGGCAAGGTGCGCCGGGCCAAGCTGTACTACCTGCGCGACCTGCGCGGCAAGGCGGCCCGTATCGAAGAGCGCCGGGACGAGCGCCCGAGCAAGGCCAAGGCCTAGCGGGCAGCTCCGGGGGCTCGATGACCAGCGCCCCGACCGCTTGGAAAGGAGCACGGTGACCAGGGCGACCCCGGCCGTCGCGGGCATGCTCGACCTCTTTGCCGAAGCCTACCGCCTGCGCCTGATGCGCGGGCTGGAGGATTGGCTCGCAGGCTGCGGCTACTGCCGCGTCGCGGGGGTCGACGAAGCCGGCCGCGGCTCGCTCGCCGGGCCCGTGGTCGCCGCCGCCGTCATCGTCGATCCGTTCTGCTCCGTGCCCGGCGTGGACGACAGCAAGTGCCTCACCGCTCCCGAGCGGGAGCGCCTCGCCGCCGCCATCCGGGCCACCGCCGTGGCTTTCGCCGTGGTCGCCGTGGCCGCCGACGTGATCGACCGCATCAACATCCTGGAAGCCACCCGCCGCGCCATGTGCCAGGCGGTCTCCGGCCTCAAGCCCGAGCCCGACTGCGTGGTCGTGGACGCCGTGGCCCTCTCCGGCTTCCAGGTCCCCTGCCTCCCCCTGATCCGCGGCGATTCCGTCAGCTATGGCGTGGCCTGCGCCTCCATCCTCGCCAAGGTCGCGCGCGACCGCATGATGACCGAGCTCGGTCGTGAATACCCCGCGTACGGCTTCGGGGTACACAAGGGCTACGGCGTGCCCGAGCACCTCCAGGCCCTGGAGGCCTACGGCCCCTGCCCCGTCCACCGCCTGACCTACAAGCCGGTGCTGCCACGCGTGGAGGCGCGCGGCTGATGGCGTTGCAGCGCGAGCAGGTCGTCCAGACGGCGGAGAAGTACGTCGCGCGCGGCAAGATCGAGCCCGCGATCCGCGAGTACCGCAAGCTGCTGGCCGAGAACCCGAACGACATCAACACGTTGAACCGGATCGGCGACCTCTACGCCCGCATCCAGCACATCGACGAGGCCGTCGAGTTCTTCAACCAGATCGGCCAGCAGTACGCGGACCAGGGGTTCTTCGTCAAGGCGATCGCGATCTACAAGAAGATCATCAAGCTCGATCCCACGCGGCTGGAGGTCTACGAGCGGCTCGCCGACCTGTACCACAAGCAGAACCTGATCACCGAAGCGCGCACTCAATACCAGGTGCTGGCGGACTACTACACCAAGCACGACAACGCCGCTTCGGCCATCGCCATCTACAACAAGATGGCGGACCTGGAGCCCGAGAACCCGTCGTACCACGTCAAGCTCGCCGAGATCTATCAGAACCAGAAGCTGTACGAAAAGGCGGTCAACGAGTACCGGATCATCGCCGAGCTGATGATCCAGCACGGCCGCACGCAGGAGGCGGCGCAGGTCTACGAGCGCGCTCTCACGATCGACTCGAAGAACCTGCGCTTCATCCGCAGCGCGGTCCAGGCCCTGCGCGATGCCGGAGCCGACGCGGCCGCGGCCCACTTCCTGACCACGGCGATCGATCGCAACCCCGAGGCCCAGGAGATCGTCGAGGAGCTGCGGCGGCCCAGGCAGGTTTCGGTGGAGCTGGAGCCCGAGCACCAGCCGGAGATGCCGGCCCAGGCGGCTGCTCCGGCCTCGCCCGCGCCTCCGGCGGCGGAGGATGAGCTGTCTTACGAGGTGGAGCTCGACGTCGAGGACGACCTGATGGCGGCCATGCGGGCGGCCGAGGCCGCGGTGGCAGGTGTCGAGACCCCCGCCGCCGAGGAAAAGGCCGACGAGCTGGAGTTCGACCTCGATCTGGAAGAGCTCGCCGTCGACCTTTCGGGCGAGGAGGAGGTCCCATCGAGCCAGGTGAGGCCGCCGGCCGACCTGGGAGCGGGACACCGTCCAGGCTGGGCCCGGCAAGCCCAGGAGGAGATCACCCTCGGCGCGCCGCTCGAGATCGAGGAGCTCACCTTCGAGCTGGAAGGTATCGCCACGGAGGCGGAGGTCGAGGCGGAACAGGAGGCCTTCGTCCTGGAAGCCGAGGTCGAAGTCGAGGCCGAGCTGGAGGCCGAGCCCGTCGGGACCGACACCCTGCAGCTTCCGCCCCTCTCCGACTGGGAGGTGGAGGAGACCGCGGCGCCCGAGCGCGACGAGCTGATTACCGAGGCCGAGGTGCTCGCCAAGTACGGCCTCGAAGAGAAAGCCATGGAGCGTCTCGAAGAGGCCCTGCGTCTGAGGCCGGACAACCTCAGCGCCTATGCGCTGATGATCCGGCTCCACCTCGACCGGCACCGGCACGAGAAGGTCTTCGAGCTGGCGCAGCGCATGTCCGGCATCGCGGCCCGATCGCGCAAGGGCGAGCCCTGGACCTCGGTACGGTCCCGGCTCGCCGAGGAAGGCTACCTCCTGAACGGCGACGAGGTGGTCGCCGGGCCGCACATGTCCGTGCCGCAGGCAGTACCAGGTCCGGAGCTGGAGCCGGAGCCTCTGGAGCTGCCTGAGCTGGATTTAGCAACCGAGCTGCCGCCGGAGCCTCCCCCCGTGCCGAGGCCTCAGCCTGCCGTGCCGCGTACCGCCGCCAAGAGGCGCGAGATGGACGAGCTGGTGCGCGGCATCCTCGGCGGCAAGCAGGCACGCAAGCCTGCCGCGGCACCGAAGCCCGTCCCTGCTCCGGCTCCGGCTCCCCCTGTGGCCCCTGTGGCCATGACGCCGCCGCCTCCCGTCCCGGCTCCGGCGCCGTCTCCTCCACCGGCGGTCGGTTTCTTCGATCTCACCTCGCTCGGCTCCATGATCGAGGAGGAAGAGCTCACCGGCGCTCCGGCAGCCATTCCGTCTCCCATGGTGCCCCGCCCCGAGCCGGCCGCGGCGCCGCCCCAGTCCCTGCCGTTCACCGGCGGCCTGGAAGACAGCGGCGTGGGCTGGCTCGACGAGGCGGAAGCGGGCAAGAAGGAGGCAGCGGTATCTTCGTCCGGCGGGGCCGGCGGCGGCCTGTTCGACGAGGAGGACGACTTCTTCGACCTCGCGGGCGAGCTGGTGGAGGAGCTCTCCAAGGAGGAGGTCTTCCAGGACGGTCTCGTCCAGCAGGAGCAGTCGCTGGAAGAGATCGTGGAGGGCTTCAAGAAGGGGGTGGCCGAGCACCTCTCGCCCACGGACTACGACACCCACTACAACCTGGGCATCGCCTACCGCGAGATGGGCCTGCTGGACGAGGCCATCGGCGAGTTCCAGCTCGCCGCCAAGGATGCCCGCCACCTGATCATCTGCTGCTCGATGCTGGGCCTCTGTTTCCTCGACAAGGGGCTGCCCGAGCTGTCGATCAAGTGGTACCGCCGCGGCCTGGACGCTGCCGACCTGGCCGACGACGACCGTCTCGGCCTGATGTACGACCTGGGCAACGCCTACATCGCCATGGGCGACGACATGTCCGCCTACGGCACCTTCGTCGAGCTCTACGGGATCAAGACGAACTATCGCGACGTGGTCGCGAAGCTCGAAGAGCTGCGCGGGTAGCCCCTACCCCAGCTCGAACGCCCCCTCCGCCATCCGTTCCTCTTTCATTCCCGCGAAGTGCTGCTTGAGCAGCTCCATGAAATCGGGCAGGCGCTCGTAGAGCCTCTTCGGAGTGCGGCGCGCTCCCTTGGCCAGGGCGTAGTGGGTGAGGAGGGGCAGCGCGATGGTCGAGTCGGTATAGACCACCACCGCGTCGGGAAGCTTGTCCGGGTCCACCTTGCCCCAGGAGACCGCCTCGCCCGGGGTGGCTCCGGAGAGCCCGCCCACGTCCGGCCGCGCATCCGTGATCTGCAGGAAGTAGTCGTGTCCTGCCTCGGATAGCCCGAGCACCTCCTGGATCTGCGGCTCGGTCTGCAACAGGAAGTTCTTCGGGCTGCCGCCGCCCATGATCCAGCAGGCGCTCTTGCCGCCCCCCTCCTTCGCCTGCCAGACGATCGAGGCCGAGGAGTTCACGTCCTCGTTCACGTCGAACATGAGCTGCGAGCCCTCCAGCGAGAGCTCGGCCACGTTCATGCCGATCGAGCTGTCGCCCGGCGACGAGGTGAAGATCGGCACCGCGTGGCGATAGGCGGCCGCGATCAGCGACGTGCCGGTCAGGCCGAGCTTGTCCTCGACCGCCGCCACCCAGCGTCCCACCTTGTAATGGAACTCGGCCGTGGACATCGGCTTCTGGAACTCCGGCAGCCGCATCACCATGCGGTAGAACTTGTCCGTCTCCAGGAGCACGGAATAGTCGAAGACGATGTCGTAGATCCGCACCACCCCCTCCTCGCGCAGCTCGACGTCGTTCCAGGCCGGGCTGCCGGCGTGGAGGGCGAGGCCGATGGCGTGGTGGGTGTCGTGGTAGAGGTTCGCCCCGGTGGAGATCATCCAGTCGATGCACCCCGCCTCGATCAGCGGCACCAGGCACGACTTGCCGTAGCCGGCCGGCGTGAGCGCGCCGGAAAGGCTCATCGCGACCGTCGAGTCCGGCGCGAGCATCTTCTGCACGAGCAGCTCGCAGGCCTCCCGCAGACGGCCCGCGTTGTAGGCGGTGAACGAGTGGGTGATCACCTCCTCCAGGCTCTCCTTGCCCGTGAGCGGCTTGGGGTCGATCCTCCGGCCTGACAGGTGGTGCTTTGCGCCCTTCTTCATCGTTCAACCCTCCCGGCGGCGGATTCTATGCGATCTGGCTGGCGCTCCGTCCGTTGACCGGAGCCCCGGCCGGGATTACCATGCAGATCTCTCTATAAGGAGGAGACATGGGAATCAAGAGATTTTTCTGTTGGTTCGTCGTCGCCGCCGCCGTCCTCGTCCTCGCGCCCGCGGCAGAGGCGCAGTCCGCGAAATGCGACGCTGCCGCCGCGCCCTCCCTGACATCCGGCTTGGAGACTCTCCAGGATGTCATCCCCGGCCTCACGCCCGCGCCTCAGGAGAAAGGGCCCGTCTGCCCGTTCTGCAACCTGACCAGCTATTCCGCCTGCGAGTCGCTGAACGGAAACAGCTGCGGTGTACCGAACTCGAACCGGCGTTGCTACGTGCTGCCCGCGTGCGCCTGCGAGTGGGGTATTTGCCTCTGTCAGTCCGGAACCTGGAACTGCTTCTGGTGATCCTCCAGGAGGGGGCCTCTCCGGCCCCCTCCCTTTCGCCTCCACCGGCCTGCCCAAAACAACAGCAAACCAGAAGCAAGTCTCCCCCTCTCCCGGGGCGGGTGTGCTTGGGTGGAGCGGGAGAGGGGGCCGGGGGGTGAGGGCCTCCCCGCCCTCCGGGGTAGTGACACGACTACCCCGGAGGGCGTTGTTGGATCGGCGATTGGCTGTCAGTCTAGGGCCGTCTTCTCAATCCAGGTCGATGCCCCTTCTCTCCGGTTGGCCGCGGGAGCGGGGGCTCCCATCGGTAGCGCTCGAGATCGACTCGTCCGCGCTCGTCGAACTCGACGCCCTCCTCCTCCAGAAGGTGCCTCTGATACCCGTCCCACCCAGGCATGGCGCGCGGGCTCACCTCGCCGCGCGAGTTGATCACCCGGTGCCAGGGCAGATCCGAGCCGTCCGCGAGCGAGTGGAGCGCGTACCCCACCTGCCGCGCCGCGCGACCGAGCCCCGCCAGCGCCGCGACCTGACCATACGTCGCAACCCGGCCCTCCGGGATCCGCTCCACGACGGCGTAAATACGCTCGTAGTTGGTGAGGGGCGCGGGCTTCATCGCCTTGGCTCGGGGCGTTCGTGCAGTGGCACCTGCCCTCTCCTGTAGACCATCACCGCACGTACGAACTCGATCACCACGCTGCCATCCTGGTTGTAGCCCATGGTCCGGAGCCGCACGATGCCCATGTGCGGACGCGAGCGGGAATCTCGCGTTTCGAGCACCTCGCTCTGCGCGTAGAGCGTGTCCCCCTCGAAGAGCGGATTCGGCAACCGCACCTCGTCCCATCCCAGATTGATCGCGTTCAGGGAGATGTCCGTGACCGACAACCCCGTGGCGATGGCCATCGTCAACGTCGAATCCACCAGCAGCCGACCCCATTCCGTGCGCGAGGGCGGGCCCGTACGTCTGCTGGCTGCCCAGGATGGCGCTGAAATGAGCATTCAGGCCGACCAGCCAAGTTCATGATGGGTGCCCTACCGCCCGAGCACTGTCTCGATGCCCGCAAGCAACAGCTCCAATTGGCGCCGCGGCAGCTTGCCGACGCATTCCGTCAACTGTCGCCGGTCGATGGCGACAATCAGCGAGACATTCGCGACCGATTCCTTTGCAAGGCCGGTCGCTCTTGCAGTCAGGAGCACATTCCCCGGTGCGTCTACCCATTTCAAGTTGCTCGTCAGCGGCACACAGACGACGGTGCTGATCCGGCTTTGATTCAACGCATCGCACTGCACGACAACGACGGGCCGCCGATACCCAGGGCTTGATCCGACTGGCTCTCCAAGGTCGGCCCACCAGATCTCGCCTTGGCCGATTACCACTCAACCTGCTCCAGCACTCGGCGGGAGGTTCTTTGGTTGAATTCGTCGACCCCGATTCCAACTTCATCGACCACCCGGTTCATGGCCTCCGTCAGGCGGTCCGGTGCATGTCTGGCGACAAACTCCTGGAGCGCGCGGCTGTAGAGTTGGCTACGAGAGGTCTGCAACTCGACCGCGAGGCGCTCGGCCTCTTCGAACACACTGTCGGGAATGGAGACGGCCGTTTTCATACTCCGAGTATAACCACCCTGATTTGACCCGGTCAAGGACGGAGGGCAGTCTTCTCCCAAGTCCATTACAATGGCGCGGCACTTCTGAGGAGGATGCATATGTGGAATGTTCTGCTGACCAGCGCGATCCTGATGACCCCGGCGATGGCTTCGGCCCAGACCCCTCAGACCCAGGCCCCGCCGGCCCATGTCCATGAAACCCCGGCAGCGGCTCAGGCCGCTCCCCTGCCCCGCGACGAGAACCTGCCCCCCTCCCAGGACCAGGCCAAGGCCGCCCTGGAGAAGTCCACGCGCCACGGGGAGTACGTGGACATCAAGCTCCCCTCGGGCGGCACCCCGATCCGCGCCTGGGTCGTCTACCCTGAGCGCAAGGAGAAGGCCGGCGTCGTGATCGTCATCCACGACATCGGCGGCCTCAGCGACTGGATCCGCGGCGTCGGCGACCAGCTCGCCCGGGACGGGTTCATCGCCGTCGTCCCCGACCTGGTCTCCGGGAAGGCGCCCAACGGCGGAGGCACCGAGGCCACGTCGAGCCGCGACGAAGTGTCGAAGCTCGTGCGCGGGCTGACGCCCGAAGAGGCGACCGCCCGGCTCAACGCCGTCCACGACTATGCCGCCAAGATCCCCGCGGCGAACGGCAAGACCTCCACCCTCGGCTTCTGCTGGGGAGGCGCGCAGAGCTTCTCCTACGCGGTGGCTCAGCCGGAGCTCGACGCCGCCGTGGTCTTCTACGGCACCTCGCCCGAGACCGCCGACCTCGCCAAGATCAAGGCCGCGGTGCTGGGCCTCTACGGCGGCGACGATGCGCGCGTCAACGTGAGCGTCCCGCCGGCCGAAGCGGAGATGAAGAAGCTGGGGAAGACCTTCGAGGCGCACACCTTCGAGGGCGCCGGCCACGGCTTCACCCGCTCGCAGGAAGCCCGCGAGGCCAACTTCAAGGCGGTGCAACAGGCTTGGCCGAAGGTGCTGGCCTTCCTCCGGAAGCACCTGAAGTAGGCGGCTCGGGCCGTGTGTCCGGTAGCCGGTGCTCGCCGGCCAGCAGATGGAAGGGAGAGGCGATGGGGGCCATAGGCATAAAGCCCGGGCCCTCGCCTCTGGATCAAGCGGCAGGCGCGATTGGATGCACTTCCTTGCGAACCGCCTCGCCGACAGCTCGCTGGGCCTCTTCGAGGTCATAGTCCAACTGGAGGCCAAGCCAGAAACGTTCCGAGGTTCCGAAGTAGCGGGCCAATCTCAGAGCGCTGTCAGGCGTGATCGCCCGCTTTCCGAGGACGATCTCGTTCACGCGCCGGGGTGGCACCTTGATGTCGCGCGCCAGCCTGTTCTGACTGATGCCGAGAGGCTTCAGAAAATCCTCCAGCAGGATCTCACCGGGATGTACGTTCGGCAGACGGTTCTTCATGATGGTCCTCACCGATTCCTCTGGCGCCAGACCGAGGGATGGCGGGCATCGTGGACGATCGCTAGCACGTGGGCCTCATCTTTGATCAGCGCGTAGAAGACCCCGTATGGAAACCGCTGTACCGCGGCACGGCGGATGTCGAGATGTACCGCCGGAAACGACCTCGGATTCTCCTCAATGCGGGCGAAAGCCTCTCCGACCGCATTCAGAAACTTCTCTCGGAGTCCCGGTTGGTGTTCTTCGTACCAATTCGCTGCTTCGTCGAGCTCGCGCTCGACATAGGGGCGAAAGACGAGCTTCATGCCCGTCGGAGGAGGCGGGCCTTCACTTCCTCCCAGGGAACCCCGGCTTCCGGGTTGGCACGGGCCTCGAGAAGCCTGGCTTCCAAGAGATCCCTGAGGTCAGAGGGAAGGGAGAAGTCGGATTCTGGAGACGCGTGCTCCCAGAGCGTCTGCGCCAGGTCCAACTGTTCGTCGAGGGGCAGCTCCAAGGCTTGTCGCATCAGATCGGCCTTCGTCATGCTTCGATTGTACTCCATCCGGACGACATCCTTGAATCCAGATCCCGGATCGCGTGTCGCCGCGACAAACTCCATCCTCCCGGGCATCAGCCCAGGCGCGAGCCTGGGCGTCAACCCGTACTCCCGGGCCTCAAGATCCGGAGTTTCCGCTCCGTCAGCACAATGAAGCAGCCGGCCCACCCGGCAACGTT
Source organism: Thermoanaerobaculia bacterium (assembly GCA_036277235.1). Taxonomy (GTDB): domain Bacteria; phylum Acidobacteriota; class Thermoanaerobaculia; order Multivoradales; family UBA5704; genus DATMER01. The sequence goes on from DASUNJ010000823.1 coordinate 10,180, forward strand.
GTGGGAAGCGAAGGCCTCTCCTACGCTAATGGTGAGAGCTAATCGTCCGGGCTCACGCAAACGCACGAGGAGGAGTCCGAAGTGAGAGCCTGGGGCGAACTTTCGGGAATCGGAAAAGTCCAGGTCCTGGGTGATCAGGAAACGCTCTTCGGACTGGGCGGAGCAGACGCGGCAGCGAAGGCGATCACGGCGCGGACACTTTCCTCCTTCAGAGAGGGGAAATCCGCCAGGATCTCCTCCAGTGTCGCTCCCTCGGCAAGGCTGGCGAGCACAGTCCGAACCGGCACCCGTGTGGAGCGGATGACGGGCTCGCCCCCGCAAATCTGAGGGTCCTGAACGATGTAGTCGCTGTAGTCGAGCCTCATGCTTGGCAGCATACCGCATGTCGGCGGAAACCGCCCCCCGCAACTCAACCCATCCAGCCCCGGTGAGCCCGGCATTGGGCCTGAAGGCAGCGTTGGCGGAAGCCCCCACCTCAAAGGATAGGGATCGCCCACGCGAGGGGTAGCTCCAAAAACTACCCCAGGGAGCGTTTTCGGATCGGCGGGCCGCTGTCAATCTATCGCTGTCAAATCCATCCAGATCTCCACGCCCCCTCCCACCTCTCCGGTTGGTTGACGGGAGGGGGCTCCCAAAGGAGGCGCACGAGCTGCGTTTTCCCTGGAGCGCCGGTAGGCGCGACCTTACCCGGTCTTCGCCAGAGGACGGACTGACAAGACCTCGCCCGCGTGGAGACCTTCGACGTCCGACTCCCGGACCGCAACGACTGCGATCGACTCGCCAAGGGCGTTGAACACCTCCAGCACACACCCGTTTTCCTCCCCCTCGGGATGGGAGACAAGATCGACGAGGGTTGCTACGTCTCCTCTCCTAAGCCCATGCGCGGGAAGATCGCGCTTCAGAGCGACGCGCTGATAGAGGGATGTCGTCATTTCCTCGTCTCCTTCCGGGGCTTGAGTGTCACGAATCGTACTCGGCCATCCAGGCGCCAGCGAAGCCGTACACTCGCAGGGCACATGTCCGGTGCGGCCCTGGTATACTCGCGAGTATAGTCATGCCTACCAGCGTCCATATCCCGAAGCCGCTCCTGGAAGCGGTGGACCGTAAGGCCCGAGCTCTCAAGATGAGCCGGAACCGGCTGATCGTCCGGGCTCTCGAGAGAGAGCTGAAGCAGGAGTCAGACTGGTCTCCGGGTTTCTTCGAGCAGTTGAGCGCGATCGACTCCGAAACGGCAGCGGCTGTCGACGAGTTACTGGCCTCGGTGCGCCAGGCGCGGCGGTCGAAGCCGCCGAGGCGCCTGTGAAGCTCGTTCTCGATACAAACGCAGTGTCGGCCCTCATGAAGGGCGATCCTCTGGTCTTGGAAAGGCTCAAGCAGAGGGGTAAAGGTGAGGTGAGCGTGCCTCAGCCCGTTCTGGCGGAAATCGCGTACGGAATCGAGCGACTTCCGAAGTCCAAGCGTAAAGAAGCCCTGCAGGAGCGCTTTGATCTGGTGCGATCCGAGCTCGCTCGATCGGACTGGTCCGACGAGGTCAGCGAATCCTTTGGCAGCATTAAGGCGACGCTGGAGCGAAAGGGTCGGCGTATCGAGGATTTCGACGCCGCGATCGCAGCGCACGCTCTCGCGCGAGGCGCCGTTCTGGTCACCGCGAACCTCGACGATATGGCCCGAGTGCCGGGCTTGGCGGTGGAGGACTGGTCCACTCCATGAGTCTCGGGGAGACGTCCACATCCCGAAGCTGGCGGCCTGGGGTCGAATGCCTTCACTGCAAAGGTCGCATGGTACGCGCGACAGCACCTTTCAGCATCGACCGGAAGGGCTATCACATCGTCTGGGAGGCGATCCCCGCGTGAGAGCGCTGCCCTGGTCGCCTGATTTTTCTCGAATCGGAGAAGCCTTGCCGGCTTGATGAGGCCGAAGATCCCACTCCGGGTGCCCTGAAGGGGCACCGGCATAAAGCCTCGGGCTTCAGCCCCCACTCCCTGAAGGGGCGACGGCATCAGTCCTGGGCGCGAGCCCGCTGCGAGAGTCCGTGGCTTGAAGGATGGTAATCTGATGGCATGAACTGGCGTGACCACATCCTTGTGGATCCCGAGATCCTTGCCGGCAAGCCCGTGGTGAAGGGTACCCGTCTCGCGGTTGAATTCCTCCTCGACCTTCTCGGTGCCGGCTGGACTCAGGAGCAGCTCCTGGCGAACTATCCCACCCTGACTCCTGAAGGTCTCCAGGCGGTTTTCGCCTTTGCCGCGGACTCGCTCCAGGACGAGAGCCTCTATTCCCTTCGTCTCCGGACCGCGTAAATACGGTTCCTGGCAGACGAGAACTTTCCATTGGCGAGCGTCTGGAGACTCCGGGAGGCAGGGCACGATGCCTCTTCTGCAGCGGCTGAGATCATGCCCGGAAGCAAGGATGAGCACGTGCTCTCTTTCGCAACTCGGGACGGCAGGATTCTCTTGACCTGAGGTATGTCCGCGAGGCTCAGAAGCCTTACTTGGATTACCATCGCTCCCTGATATTCGCGGGATAGCTCGGTGAGCCTGGGCTTGTCCGATGTCCCGTCCCTATTGGAGTATAATAATCTGCCCTTTTAACAGGATTACGGCATGCAACAGAACCTCTTCCCCGGACAGTACCGTATCTACCGCGTTAGCTCCAGAGATCGAGAGCCGCTCCTCCGCTTCATGCTAGACGCCCTCCGCGAGGAGGGTTGCCGGATCCTATACAGCTCCTCTGTCAAAGAGGCACCGTTCAGGATTACCTTCGAAACACCAGAAGGAGAGCGGTTGGGGATCGTTGCGTACGCGTTTCTTGCTAACAACAAACAGACTAAGAATCGCCCCATAGATGAGCACCGATTTCAGCTC
>DASUNJ010000824.1:0-6647 GCA_036277235.1 Thermoanaerobaculia bacterium
GAGCACCCCCACACGCTGACGATGAAGCACAACCTGGCCAGCGCGCTGGAAGCCCGGGGTGAGTTGTCTCGGTCTCGGGAGATATTCGAGGAGGTCTTGGAGGCGCGGATTCGCATCCTTGGGCCGGAGCATTTTCGAACAAAGGAGACAGGGGAAGCGCTGCGCAAGCTCGATGAGCGAAGCACGAGCAGATCTGGAGAAGCGACGGCGGAGCCAGGGGCTTGAGTTTGGAGAAGACTCCTCCTGATCCGGATCATGCTAATTTCATCGCATGGCTACGGACCCTGTGCCGCGCTTTACCCCCGAGGAGTATCTGGCCCTCGAACGCCGGAGCGCGTCGAAGAGCGAGCTCGTCCATGGCGAGATCGTCGCGATGACCGGTGCGAGCCGGCGGCACAATCTCATCGCGGGCAACCTCTTTGTGGCACTGCACGCACAGCTTCGGAAGGGACAAGACCGCGAGGCGTACATGGCCGACATGCGCGTCCGCATCCCCGCGACCGACCTCTATACCTATCCCGACGTGGTCGTGGTCTGCGGCGAGCCCCGGTTCGACGACGGGGAGCTCGATACGCTCCTCAACCCGATCCTCATCGCGGAGGTGCTCTCGAAATCGACCGAGGACTACGACCGGGGGAGCAAGTTCGCCAACTACCGGACCCTGCCTTCGTTCTGCGAGTATCTGGCGATCGCCCAGGACCGGGTCCAGGTCGAGCATCACGTCCGGGAGGCGGAAGAGCGCTGGGTCCTCACCGAAACGGACGATCCCGGAGCGTGCCTGGAATTGCCCTCGATCCGCTGCACCCTGGCACTGGCCGACGTCTACGACCGGGTCTAGCTCGGCCGCCCCTGCCGCCGGGCCAGGAGTGCCCGGTACTTCTCTCTTCTCTTCCGTGCCTGCCAGAAGCGCGGGAGGAAGGTGACCAGGACGAAGAGGAATATGGCCACGGCGAGCTGGACGTAGACGCCCGAGCGCTCGCCCGTCGCCGCCTGGGAGAGGGCGTGGGCGAAGTAGGTGAAGAAGGGCATGCTCACGGTCAGGCCGGCGAAGGTGGAGGAGAGGAAAAGGCTGGGGCGGATGCCCACGAAGGCGGCGCAGTAGTTGACCAGCGCGAAAGGGACGGGAAGGAAGCGGATGGCCGCCAGGCTCAGGAAGCCGCCGCGCCGCGCCACCATCCGCTCCACCCGCCGCAGCTTGCGCCCGAAGAGGTGGAGGACGAAATCCCTCCCCAGCACCCGGCCCAGCCAGTACGTGACCGCCGCGCCGAGGAAGGTTCCCAGGATGTTGTAGACCGATCCCCAGAGCACCCCCCAGACCATGCCCCCGGCGAACATCATCGGGGACGCGGGCACGCCGAGCGGGCAGAGGACCACGAACGAGAGGATTAGCAGCGCCGGTGCCCACCAGATGCCGCGCAGGCGCTCGAACAGCGCGAGGATCGCGTCCTTGTCCAGATACCCGGCGAGCGCGAAACCGGTGCCCACGATCAGCACCAGCACCAGAAAGCGAATGAGGAGGTGCCGCGGTAATCGCGGAGCGGCTTCGACCTGCGGTGGCTCGTCCACGGACCTAGGACGCGGGACCCGGGCCGCCGATCGGTACTGCGCCGGAGGCTCCGGGGCCCCCGGAGAAGAGGAACTCCCGCATGTGCTGGTTCAGGATTTTCTGCGAGTCGGGGTCCATGAAGTTCAGGCGGAGCTCGTTGATCACCATGACCTCGACCTTCTGCCATTCCGCCCAGCAATCGGCGCAGATCTTCTCCTGGATCTCGGCGCCGAGCGGGCCGGGCATGGTGCGGCGGGTCAGGGCCGGAGCGTCGGGCCGGCCGCAGCGGGCGCATTGAACGGTGGCCATCTAGCGCACCTCCCCGGGAAGGACGATCAGGCTGCCCTGGCGCTGCAGGACCTCCTTGGGAACCCGCACGAGCAGCACGAGGTCCGTGTCCTCGCCGGGCCGGCCGCGGAGCTGTTTCACGATATCGTCGGGAACGCTCAGCTTGACGAAGGCCGGCCGCTTGTCGTTCTTGCGGGCGCTCTCCGTGACCAGCTCCTGGATCGGGACGATCTCGACCCGCTCCGGGTACTTCTCCAGCGCGAAAGCAAGGTTCTTGAGAGAGTTTTGCATTAGAGCCGTCCTTCGCGGGTCAGCGCCTGGCGGAAGTATTCGACGGTGCTCTCGAGGCCCTGGGCGAGCGTGACCTTCGGCTCCCAGCCCAGGCGGGTGCGGGCGAGCGTGATGTCCGGCTGGCGGGTCTGGGGATCGTCGACCGGCAGCGGCTTGAGCTCGATCTCGCTGCCGCTGCCCACGGCGTCGCGGATGATCTCGGCGAACTCCAGGATGGTCATCTCGTGCGGGTTGCCGATGTTGCACGGCTGCGCCAGGTCGCTGTTGAGCAGGCGCCAGATGCCTTCGACGAGGTCGTCCACGTAGCAGAAGGAGCGCGTCTGCTTGCCCTCGCCGAACACGGTCATGGGCTCGCCGGTGAGCGCCTGCTGCAGGAAGGCGGGCACCACGCGGCCGTCGCGCAGACGCATGCGCGGGCCGTAGGTGTTGAAGATCCGCACGATGCGCACCTCCAAGCCATGGGTGCGGTGGTAGGCCATGGCCATGGCCTCGGCGAAGCGCTTGGCTTCGTCGTAGACGCCGCGCGGCCCGACCGGGTTCACGTTGCCCCAGTAGGTCTCCTTCTGCGGGTGCTCCTTGGGATCGCCGTAGACCTCCGAGGTCGAGGCGAGCAGGAAGCGCGCGCCCTTGGCCTTGGCGAGCCCGAGCGAGTTGTGCGTGCCGAGCGAGCCGACCTTGAGCGTCTGGATCGGCAGCTCCAGGTAGTCGACCGGGCTGGCGGGCGAGGCGAAGTGCAGGACGTTGTCGACCTCGCCTTCGACGAAGAACGGGTTCGAGACGTCGTGCTTGAGGAACTCGAAGTCGTCCCGGTCCATCAGGTGCTGGATGTTGTCGGTCCGTCCGGTGACCAGGTTGTCGACGCAGACCACCCTGTGGCCCTCGGCGAGCAGGCGCTCGCAGAGGTGCGATCCCAGAAACCCCGCCCCCCCGGTAACCACGGTCCTCTTCGTCACGATCGCGCTCCCATGGCTCCGATGGCGACGGCGCGGGGCTTGGGGTTCCCCTCGGGCCGCCCGATGGATACGTAGCGGAACCCGGAGGCGGCCATCTTCTCGGGCTCGTAGAGATTGCGGAGGTCCACGATCAGGGGCTGCTTGAGGTTCAGCCGGTCGAGCTCCAGCTTGCGGAACTGGTTCCACTCGGTGACGATGACCAGGGCGTCGGCGCCGTCGGCCGCGTCGTAGGCGTCCTTGCAATAGGAGATGGAAGCGTCCTTGACGATCTCCCCGAAGGCGTCCATGGCCTCGGGGTCGTAGGCCCGCACCGCGGCGCCGCCCGCCAGGAGCCCGCGCACGATCACCAGGGCCGGCGACTCGCGCACGTCGTCCGTGTTCGGCTTGAACGAGAGGCCGAGGACCGCGACCGTCTTGCCGGAAATCGTGCCGTCCAGGGCTGCCCCGATCTTGTCGAGCATGCGCGCCTGCACCTCGTCGTTGACCTCGACCACGGCCTCGATGATCTTGAAGCGGAGGTTGGAGTCGCGGGCGATCTGGGCCGCGGCGCGGGTGTCCTTGGGGAAGCAGGAGCCGCCGAAGCCCGGGCCGGCGCTCAGGAACTTGGGGCCGATGCGGCTGTCCAGGCCCATGCCCTTGGATACGACCTCGACGTTGGCGCCGCAGGCTTCGCAGAGGCGCGCAACTTCGTTGATGAACGAGATCTTGGTCGCCAGGAAGCCGTTCGAGGCGTACTTGATCAGCTCGGCGCTCTCCACGTCGGTGACGATGATCGGCACGTCGGCGGCGGCGAGCGGCGAGTAGATGTCCCGCATCAGCTCCGCGGCCTTGGGGTCGCGGGTGCCGATGACCACCCGGTCCGGGTGCATGAAGTCGTCGATGGCCGAGCCCTCGCGCAGGAACTCGGGGTTGCTCACCACGGCGAAGCGGTGCTTGCCGCCGGCCTTCTCGCGCACGGTCTGCTCGATCATCTGACCCGTGCCGATGGGCACCGTGCTCTTGGTGACGATGACCTTGTAGCCGTTCAGATGGGTGCCGATCGACTCGGCCACCTCGCGGATGAAGGTGAGGTCCGCGGAGCCGTCCTCCCGGGGCGGCGTGCCCACGGCGATGAACACCGCCTGCGCCTCTTCGATGGCCGGGCCGAGGTCGGTCGAGAAGGCGAGCCGTCCCTCTTCCATGTTCTTCCTCACCAGGGACTTGAGCCCCGGCTCGTAGATCGGGATCTCGCCTTTCGACAGGCGGTCGATCTTGCCGGCGTCCTTGTCGACCCCGATCACGTGCATGCCGAAATCGGCGAGGCAGGCTCCGGTGACCAGGCCGACATAGCCGGTTCCGACGACGCAGATGTTCATGGCTGTTGCCCTCCAGGCTGCTGCCCTGCGTACCAGGCCACGAAGCGGCGCAGACCCTCGCGGATCGGGACCTTGGGGGAATACCCCAGGAGCCGGGCCGCCTTGGAAACGTCGGCGTAGGTGATCGGCACATCCCCAGGTTGTGCGGGAAGATAGTCGATGCGCGGCTCTACGGCAAGCTCTTCAGCAATCCAGTGGATCAGGTCGCGCAGCGACGTGGTGTCCGCTCCCCCGAGGTTCAGGATCTCGAAGCCGGGCGCCAGGTCGAGCGACGCCACCACGCCGTCGATGATGTCGTCGACGTAGGTGTAGTCGCGCCGGCTTTCGCCGTCGCCGTACATCGGGACGGTCTTGCCGCGCGCCAGCAGGTCGGTGAACTTGTGGATCGCCATCTCCGGCCGCTGCCCCGGCCCGTAGACCGTGAAGAAGCGCAGGCAGGCGGTGCGGAACCCGTACAGGTGATGGTAGTTGTAGCAGAGCAGCTCCCCCGAGCGCTTGGTCGTGGCGTAGGGGCTGATCGGCTGATTGACCTCGTCGGCCTCGGAGAACGGCACCTTCTCGTTGATGCCGTAGACCGACGACGAGGAGCCGAAGATGAAGATGTCGGGACCGTGGCGGCGTGCCGCTTCCAGCAGGCGGAGCGTTCCGATGCAGTTCACGTCCTCATAGAGGATCGGCTCCTGCAGGCTCGGCCGCACTCCGGCACGGGCAGCCAGGTGAACCACGCCGTCGAACTTGCCTTGGGAGAACGACCGGTCCACGAGCGCCTCGTCGCGGATGTCGCCCTCGATCAGCCGGTAGTCGGGCCGTTCCAGGAGAGGGGCGACGTTGCGGCGCTTGCGGGCCGGGTCGTAGAAGTCGTTGAAGTCGTCCAGCACCGTCACCCGGTCTCCCCGGGAGAGCAGGCGCCGCGTCAGGTGCGAGCCGATGAAACCGGCGCCGCCGGTGACCAGGATGTGCTTGCTCATTACGTCTTCAGGACGCGGGCGGGGGTGGGGTGGGCGTGGGGGTGGGCTCCGGCATCAGCTCGGCCGGAGTCTCCTCCTCGATCACGTCAGGACCCTTGTCGAGCGGCGGCGGCGTTCCCCCCTCCGACTCGATCACCTTCACCTCGTCCTTGTATCTCCTCTCGAGCCCCTTCTTCTGACGGTTGCGGATCAGCCAACGCAGGATCCGCGACTCGTTGACACCGATGATGACGTCGTTGACGGCGTCGTAGATCTGCGGGTCGTTGAGCAGCATGGATGCCGTGCCCTGACCCTCCGTGAGCTTCCGGGACGCATCGCTCAGGCGATCGACGATCGCCTGAACCTCGCCGGTCACCTTCCGGCCGTATTCCTCGTCATAGACCAGGCGGGGGAGCAGGCCTTCTCGCGTCTCCAGATCCCCGGTCAAGCTCTGCAGGTCCCGCGCCACCTGGTTGAGCTGGGCCAGGGTGTCCTGGAAGCTGGTCTTCATCGTCGGGTCGTTCAAGAGGGCCGGGGCGAGGCCGGGGCCGGTCTGGGCCTGGGTGAGGATGCTCTCGAAGCGGTCGAGCGAGCTGGCGAGCTGGTTGGCCATGGCCTTGTCGTTGAGCAGGCGGCCGAGCGGGCCCTCGCCGGTCTCGATCGTGCTGGCGATGCGCTCCAGCGCCTCGGTGGTGCCGAGGATCGAGGCGCTCAGGCGCCGCCCCGACTCGGAGTCGGTGGTCAGCTCGCCGAGCAGCCCCTCGCCGCGTTCCATGCGGCCGAGGATGGTGGAGAGCGAGGCCGAGATCTCGACCACGTTGCTCATCACGTCCTCGCCCGAGGCGAGCAGGGCGTCCACGTTGGTGGGCTGGGCGGCCGGGATCTCGCCCTCGTTGGGGATCGCCGGCAGCTCGGGCGCGCCGGTCGAGAGCTCGATGAACTTGTCGCCCAGGAGCCCCAGGGTCTTGATGCGCGCCTGGGACGAGCCGGGCCGCCCGGCGCCGGACGGGCTTGCCACCATCGGGTCGACCGGGCCGCGGATGCGCTCGCCGTATTGCGCGTCGACGCTGATCCAGACCTGGATGTGCTCCTCGGACGGGTTCTGGGGGAGGACGACCTTGTCCACCGTGCCCACGTCCACGCCGTTGAGCTGCACCGGGTTGCCGGGCTTCAGGCCGCTCACCGAGTTGAACTCGATGAAATACCGGTTCTTGCGGCTGAACAGGTTGTTCTTGTCGCCGATCAGGAAGATGCCGGTGGCCAGCAC
>DASUNJ010000825.1:0-6790 GCA_036277235.1 Thermoanaerobaculia bacterium
ATTGGCGGCAGGCGCCTGCTTGGTGCTGCCGTCAAATCCGGAAGAAGAGGACTCGCCTGCGCCCAGCGGCGGGCTCGTCCTGCACGCGGCACCCCCGGCAACGTTCCAGCAGCCCGGCGTCCCGGTATTCTGCCAAGATGGCCCCCCTGGCCGGGGGCTCCTCGAGGCTCGGGGCGGCGAGGCCGTCTACCTCGCAGGGTTGCGAGAGACCGGGATCTGGGTGGCGGGAGGGTCCCGGCTGTCGGAAGAGGCACCGACCCTGGGCCCTCCAACGGTCCCTGGCCGACTCTTTGCCGTGGACACGGCTCTCCGTCCGGTCCCGCAGGGAATCCAGGGCGAACTGTGCCTAGGCGGCGAGGCTCTGCAAATTGGCTTCCCCGACCATCCGGCCCTGACGGCCGATCGCCTCGTTCCGGATTCCTTCTCGTCGCGGCCGGGCGCGCGGATGCTGCGCACCGGCATGCTGGTCCGCGGGCTGCCGGACGGCGGGCTCGAGTCGCTGGGAAGTCTGCGACACCGGCCTGCCGGTCTGGGCGAGGTCGAGGCCACGTTGCGGCGGCATCCCGGGGTCCTGGACTGGGCAGTGCGGGTATGGGAGCCGGCCATGGGCGGGACGGCGCTCGCGATCTTCGTCGTTCCGTCGCAGCCTCTCTCGGAGCTTCGCGACGAGTTGTCCCGTCTCCTTTCCCTGTGTGCCCCGCGCTCCCTGGTCGAGTTGAAAGTCGTGATCGTCCCGCAGCTGCCTCGGAAGACGCACGGGGAAGTAGATCCTGCAGCCCTTCCCGATCCTGGCGAGATGGGAGCGGACGAGCGCGGCGTGCCGCGTTCGCCAGTCGAGGGCGTGCTCGCCGGAATCTGGGCGGCCCTGCTGGGCATCGAGCGGGTAGGAGTCGAAGACAACCTGCTCGACCTGGGTGTGCATTCGCTGCTGGCAACGCAGCTCGTTTCGCGGGTGCGCCAGGTCTTTCGAGTGGATCTGCCACTGCGCAGCCTCTTCGAGCAGCCTACGGTAGCTGGGCAGGCCTCGCGTATTGAGCGGGCACTCCAGGCCGGGCAGACTCTGGAAGAGGCCCAGATCGTGCCGGTGCCCCGCGATGCCGACCTGCCGCTCTCCTACGCCCAGGAGCGGCTGTGGTTCGTGCACCAGGTCGACCCGGCGAGCTCTGCGTTCAACATCCCACGCGCGGTCCGCATTCTCGGGGATCTCGACCTCCCCTCCTTGAAGCGGGCCCTTGGCGGACTGGCGGCACGTCACGAGTCGTTGCGCACCAGGTTCCCGGCGCGTGACGGGTGCGCAGTGCAGGAGGTCTCCCCATTGCCCGCCTTGCAGCCCGCCATCGTCGACCTCAGCGGGTTGCAGCCAGACCCTGCCGAGGCCGAAGCCCGCCGCCTCGCGGCAGAGGAGGCGAGGCGTCCGTTCCATCTCTCCACCGGGCCGCTCGTGCGGGTTTCTCTGCTGAAGCTGGGGCCGAGCGATCACCTGGCTGTCTTCGTCCTCCATCACATTATCGCGGACGCGTGGTCCATGGGGGTCATGGTCCGGGAGTTGACCGCCTTCTACGAGACGTTTCAAGCCGGTCGCCCATCGAACCTGCCCTCGCTACCCGTCCAGTACGCCGATTTCGCCCATTGGCAGCGGCGGTGGCTCGAGGCCGGAGCGTTGGAAGCCCAGCTCGCTTACTGGAAGGAGCGGCTACGCGGAGCTCCCGAGGTACTCAGCCTCGCTACCGATTTTTCGCGGCCGGAGACGCAGACATTCCGCGGGGCGTTCCATCCGTTTGCCCTCTCTCCCGAGCTTTCTCGCACGGTGCATCGGCTCGGGCGCGAGGAGGGGGTGACTCTGTTCATGGTCCTCCTTGCCGGGTTCTCCCTCCTCCTCTCCCGCTACAGTGGTCAGGAGGACATCGTGGTAGGCACCGATATCGCGAACCGCAATCGGCTCGAGCTGGAGGGAATCATCGGGTTCTTCGTCAACAACCTGGTACTGCGCACCGACCTTTCCGGCAACCCGTCCTTTCGTGAGCTGTTGCGGCGGGTGCGCGAGGTGACGCTAGGCGCCTACGCCCATCAGGACCTGCCGTTCGACCGGCTGGTCAAGGAGCTCCGTCCCCGGAGGAGCCTCAGCCAGACACCGCTCTTCCAAGTCCTCTTCGTGCTGCAAAATGTGCCCGTACCACCTCTGCGGTTCTCGGGCTTGGAGCTCCGCTCCATGGAAATCGATTTTGGCATGTCCAAATTCGACCTGGCTTTGTTCATGACCGAGCGACCGAGTGGGCTGGTGGGGAGCTGGCACTACAGTACGGATCTCTTCCACGCGGAGACCATTGCTCGGGCAACCACCCATTTCGCAAGTCTGCTTGAGAGTGCGGCCGCCAGGCCGGACACCCGTTTGAGTGAGATCGAAATGTTCACTCCTGAAGAGCTTGAGCTTCGGGAGCGGACAAGACGAGAGCGCGAGGAGTCTGCACTGGGGAGATTGAAAAGCATCCGCGGCCGGCGTGCCGCGGAGCAACCGTCCGATCCTGTCGGTGGAGAGGAAATGCGCCAAGTATGAGCGACGAACAAGTTCAGCAGTTCCGGCTTTCACCGCAGCAGCGGCGCCTCTGGCTTCAGGGAGGTCATCACGCTGCTTTCGCGGCCCAGGTCGCTATTCTGGTCGAGGGGGACCTCGATGTTGCCGCCCTGCACCAAGCGGCGCAACGGGTAGTCGACGCACACGAGATCCTCCACACCTCCTTCCGCCGTCAAGCCTGGATGAAGATCCCCCACCAGACGGTGGAACCCACGGGAGTCCTCGGATGGCGTGTGGCCGAAGCAGCGAGCGATCTCGAAGGCGACGGTCTGCGGCTGTGGTTCGAGCGTGAGTGCAAGAGACCCTTCGACCTTGAGACTGGAGCCCCGCTCGACTCCGCTCTCGCACGACTGGAGAGCAACAGGCATGTCCTGTTGCTCCGCCTGCCCGCACTCTGCGGAGACGCCTGTACTCTCGAAAACCTACTCGACGAGATCGTTCGAGCCTACGCCGGGGAAATGGCTGGCGAGCCGCTGCAATATGCTGACTTCTCCGACTGGCAAAACGAACTGCTCGCATCGGGGGACGAGAACGCTGCCGATGGCAAGGCTTTCTGGATTCGGCACGAGGTGTCTGGCGGAGGCGCGCAGCCGACGGTTTCGCCTTTCAGCCCGGTCTCCGTTTCGGTCGACCTTCCCCCTTGCGGGGAGTTGAGCGATCTGGCCAAACGGCTTGGCGCCACGCTTCCCACGTTGCTGCTCGGGCTCTGGCTCCAGCTCCTCGAGCGGCTGGAGGGCCGGTCCGATCCTGGGGTCGGCGCGATGTTCGACGGCCGCAAGTTCGAGGACCTGCAGCCCGCTCTCGGCTTGTTCGCCCGGTGCCTGCCCCTGCGGGTGCGGCTGAATCCTGCCTGGCATTTGCGCGAGGCTCTAGGCGAAGTCAGCCGGGCCGAGAACGAGGCGCGCGAGTGGGAAGACTACGGGGTGTGGGAGCCGGAGTATGCCCGGTTCCCGGCGGCCTTCGAGTTCGTGCAGTTCCGAGGAAAGAGAACGGCGGCCGGAGTGTCGTTCCGGCCTGTGCAGCTCTACTCCTGTTCCGAGCCCTTCCGGGTCAAGCTCTTTGCCACCTCCTGCGGCGGCGAGATCCAGACCGAGCTCCAGTACGATCCCGAGCGTGTCTCTCAGCGTGAGGCCAAAGCCTGGGCAGAGCGGCTCGGAGCACTGGCGCGCGAGACGCTCGCCCAACCCGAGGCCCCACTGGCCTGCTACTGGGGTCTGGGCGAGAGCGAACGACATCAGATGCTCGTCGAGATCAACGACACGGCGATCGATTACTTGCAGGTCACGACAGTTCATGAGCTCTTCGAGAGACAGGCGGCACGGACGCCCGATTCCCCGGCGGTGATCTGCGAGGGGACCTCGCTGACCTTCAGCGAGCTCAACCGCCAGGCGAACCGCCTCGCGCATTACCTGCGCCGCCAGGACGTATCGCCGGATTCCCGGGTTGCAATCTTCCTCGACCGCTCACCCGAGCTGATCGCGACGATCCTGGGCGTGCTCAAGTCAGGAGGGTCCTTCGTCCCTCTCGATCCCGCTTTTCCCCAGGAGCGTCTCCGGGGAATGCTCGAGGACTCGGGGGCCAGGGTGATCCTGACCCGGGAGGGAATGAGCCGAGATCTGCCCTCTGTTTCGGCGCGCACCGTCTGCGTTGACCTGGACGCAGAAGAGATCGCCCGCTGCCCCGACCAGAACCCCTCACCGGTGTCGGTGAACGAGAATCTTGCGTACGTACTGTTCACCTCGGGCTCGACGGGTCGCCCCAAAGGGGTAGCGATCCAGCAATGCAGCCTCTTCAACTATGTGCGGGGCATCTCCGAACGGCTCGATCTCCCTCCGGGTGCGGTTTTTGCCTCGGTCTCCACCTTTGCTGCGGACCTTGGTAACACGGCCGTCTTCCCTTCGCTATGCTTTGGGGGCTGCCTGCACATCATCTCGCACGAACGGGCGAGCGACCCCGTCGCGCTCGCCGGGTACTTCCGGAGCCATCCTGTCGACTGCCTGAAGATCGTTCCGTCTCATCTCGAAGCGCTGCTCGCCGGCCAGGATCACGCCGACATCCTCCCTCGTCGGCGGCTGGTGCTGGGAGGTGAGGCCACGCGCCGGGATCTGGCCGAGCGCCTCCGGGCCGGCAGGGCGGATGGATGGCTGCTCAATCACTATGGCCCGACGGAGGCCACGGTCGGGAGCACCACGTATCGTCTTGGCCGGAGCCGATTCGAGGAAGAGCTGTCAGTGCTGCCCCTCGGACGCCCCCTTCCAAACCAGCGGGGATATGTGGTCGACGCGGCGTTGCGCCCCGTGCCTGTTGGCGGATCGGGCGAGCTGCTCTTGGGTGGCGCGGGACTCGCTCGCGGCTATTTGGATCAGCCCGCCGCCACTGCCGAACGATTCATCCCCGACCCCTGGGGCCGCGAGCCGGGAGCCCGCCTCTATCGGACCGGCGACCGCGCCCGCTTCCTCCCGGATGGCAATTTGGAGTTCCTTGGGAGGATCGACCATCAGGTCAAGATACGAGGATTCCGGATCGAGATGGGCGAGATCGAGGCCACGCTCGCGAAACATCCCGCGATCCGCCAAGCCGTTGTGACGGTGCGCGAGGACCGGCCCGGCGACCGCCGTCTGGCCGCCTACGTGGTGCCTCGGGACGGAGCGGTCGCGCAGGGACCCGAGCTACGCGTCTTTCTCAAGGACCGGCTCCCCGAATACATGATTCCATCCACCTTTGTCCACCTGCGCACCTTGCCGCTGACGCCGAACGGTAAGGTGGACCGGGCAGCCTTGCCGGAGCCGGAGCGGGCTCGTACCGAAGCCGAAGCCCCGATTGCGCCACGGAATGAGGCCGAAGCGATCCTCGCGGAAATCTGGGGACAGGTACTGGGGCTCCCTCAGGTGGGGGTCAACGACAACTTCTTCGAGCTCGGCGGCGACTCGATCCTGGCCATCCAGGTCATCGCACGGGCGGCACGCCGGGGCCTGCGGTTCACACCGAAGCAGTTCTTCGAGAACCAGACCGTGGCCGACCTGGTGACCGTGGCAGGCAGCCAGGGTATCTTGGCGGACACCCGGCATCCGCAAAGGTCAGGGCCGGTGCCGCTGACGCCTGTTCAGGTCTGGTTCCTGGAGCAGGGATTCCCCCGTCCCGAACACTGGAACCAGGCGGTCTTCCTGCTCCTGTTGGAGCGCCTCGCGGCTGGTCCGCTTCGTCAGGCCCTGGGCTTGCTCCTCGATCATCACGATGCCCTCTGCCTGCGCTTCGAAAAGACGCCCGGAGGCTGGGTCCAGGTGCCGGGAATCCCCGGGGAGCCGGCACTGACCCAAGTCGACCTAGGAGCGCTCCCCCGGGAGCTGCGGACGGAGGCGCTCGAAGCGGCGGCGGCCGACGTCCACCGCGGGCTCGATCTCCGCAACGGGCCACTCCTTCGCGCCGCGCTCTTCGATCTTGGTGCCGAAGAGGAAGGCCGGCTGCTCCTGGTCGCTCATCACCTGGTGGTGGATGGGGTCTCCTGGCGTATTCTTCTCGAGGACCTTCTCGCCGCATATCGGGACCTGCATGAAGGCCGCCCCGCCATCCTGCCGCCCGGGACCACGCCGTTTGCGGAGTGGGCAGAGCGCCTGGTGGAGCATGCTCGGTCCGCTGCTCTTCTGGAGGAAGCCGCCTATTGGCGGAGCGTCGTAACGGCTGGCGAGCCGTTGCCTGTCGACCACCCTGGAAGCCGCAACGACGTCGCCTCGGAGCGCTCGGTACCCGTCGAGCTCGACGCTGAGGAGACCATGGCTCTCCTCCAGGAGGTACCTGCCGCCTACAGGACCAAGATCAACGATGTGCTCTTGACCGCCTTGGTTCAGGCTTTCGAGCCCTGGACCGGGAGTCCCCGGCTCCTCGTCGATTTGGAAGGGCACGGCCGTGAAGATCTCTTTCCAGATGTCGACCTTTCGCGGACCGTCGGATGGTTCACCACGCACTTTCCGGTGCTCCTGGACCTGAGCGAGACCCTCGAGCCAGGAGAGGCGCTCCGCACCGTCAAGGAGCAGCTCCGGCGCGTTCCAGAGAACGGGATCGGTTATGGGCTCCTGCGAGATCTGGCCGGCGACCCCGGTTTGCGCGGGACACACCCTCCGCAGGTGTCCTTCAACTACCTCGGCCAACTAGACCAGGCTCTGGGGGGTGACACTCCCTTCGCTCCCGCCCGTGAAGCGAGCGGACCCGCAAGGGACCCGC
>DASUNJ010000826.1:0-4190 GCA_036277235.1 Thermoanaerobaculia bacterium
CGAGGACCTGATCCAGTGGCGCTCCTACGTGGACTTCCAGCGCGCCGAGCTGGAGCGCTTCGCCCGCGAGACCGCGGACGCGCTGGCCGTCTTCGTGACCGGGATCGCGGTCGCGGTGGGCGGACAGATCTTCAACTGCGCGGCGGTGGTCCACGGCGGCGAGGTCCTCGGCTTCGTGCCCAAGGAGAAGCTCCCCACCTACAACGTTTTCTACGAGGGCCGGACCTTCTCCCGCGGCCGGGCGGGCCTCGCCCTGGACGCCGCCGGCATCCCGCTCGGCGACTATCTCTTCGCCTTCGACTTCGGCACCCTCGCGGTGGAGGTCTGCGAGGATGTCTGGTCTCCGGACGGCCCTCTGCGCCGGCGCTCGTACTCGGGCGCCGAGGTGGTAGTCAACGTCTCGTCGTCGCCCTACCGGGTGGGCGTGGTCTCCACCCGCCGCGAGATGCTCTCCACCCGCTCGGCCGACAACCAGGTCACGCTCGCCTATGCCAATACCGTAGGCGCCCAGGACGGGCTGATCTTCGACGGCGGCGGCTACGTGTTCCAGAACGGCCGCCGGGCGCTCGACGCGCCGCGCTTTCGCGAGGGCTGGGTCGCCTGCGTGGTCGATCTCGACCGCACCCGCCGCATGCGCCAGGAGAATACGACCTGGCGGACCGACCTCGAAGCGTTCCAGGGCAGCGGAAAATCCGTACCCGTCCTACCGGGCGGTAACACGGGCGACCGCTCCCGGCTCGCGTACCCACCTCCTTTGGGGGACAGCTTCTTCTTGCCACCCGTTGAGGAGGCTGGCGCCTCTCCCCGCGACGAGGTGCTTGACGACCTGATCGAGGCGCTCTCCCTGGGGATCGCGGATTACTACAGGAAGACCGGCGCCTTCCGCTGCATCGGCGTGGCGCTCTCCGGCGGCCGGGATTCCATGTTGACCCTGCTCCTCGCCTGGCGGGCGGCCGAGCGGCTGCAGGGCACTCTGATCCAGGCTTTCTACATGCCGACCCGCTTTTCGGGAGAGGGCACCCGCGGCGCCGCGACCACGCTGTGCGGCGAGCTGGACATCCCCCTGACGGTGGTATCGATCGAGGAGGCGTTCGACCGTGAGGTGGAGGCCGCCCGGCAGATGCTCGGCGGCGGCGAGCCGACCCCCATCACGCTCCAGAACGTCCAGGCGCGGCTGCGGGCCGCCCGCATGTGGAACTGGGCCAACACCGCGGGCGGCCTTTTCCTCCAGACCGGCGACATGAGCGAGAAGGCGGTGGGGTACACCACCATCGGCGGCGACCTGGAGGGAGCGCTGTCGGTGATCGCCAACGTGCCGAAGACCGTGGTCATCGCTCTGCTCGAGCGTTTTCACCAGCGCTGGAAGCTGAAAGGGATCGCCATGACCCTGGCCACCGCGCCGGGTCCAGAGCTGGCCGAGGCCCAGGCCGCGGAGGACGAGCTGATGCCCTTCCCGGTGCTGGACGCCTGTTTACACCTCTACGCGGGGGAGAAGCTGGCGCCGGACGAGGTCGCGCAGGCCCTGCGGTCGCTTTTCCCGAAGCTCGATCCCGACCGCCTGGACGGCTGGGCACAGCGCTTCGCCCAGCTCTTCAGCCGCTCGATCTACAAGTGGGTGCAGTCGCCGCTGGCATTGCACGTGGGCTCGCTCGACCTGGACCGCGAGCGGGCGTTGCAGTTGCCGGTAGTGCAGAAAAACGAGTGGAGCTAGCCCAACTCCACCCGGTTCCGCCCAGCCCTCTTGGCCTTGTACAACGCCGCGTCGGCTGCCTGCACGAGCAGGCCGGCGGCCGGTTTCGCGGGATAGGTCGCGATGCCGCAGCTCAAGGTGGCGCCGATCTCCACGTCCCCCACGCGATGCCGGAGCTCGGAGAAGCTGGCACGGATGCGCTCGAGCACCTGCAGCGCGGTGGGACCGTCCGTGCGCGGCAGGATCACCGCCAGCTCGTCGCCGCCGTAGCGGCCCAGGACGTCCGAGCGGCGCAGCCGCTGGCGCAGGAAAAGGCCCAGGCTGCGCAGCAGGCGGTCTCCGGCGGCGTGGCCGTGGGTGTCATTGATCGACTTGAAGAAATCCAGGTCGATCATGGCGTAGGCCACGTCGGTGTCGTCGCGGGAGGCCCGCGACAGCTCGGCTTCCAGGTGCAGCTTCAGGTTGCTGTGGTTGAGCAGCCCGGTCAGGCCGTCGTGCGAGATCAGGGACTGGAGCGTCCTGCCGCGCCGCGCCCGGACCGAGACCGCGGACACCAGATGAGCGGGCTCGACCGGCTTCATGAGGAACTCGTCGCCGCCGAGGTCGATCGCCGCGATCTGCTCGTCGGCATCCTCCTCGTCGGAGAGGAAGATGATCGGCGTGCTCAGGTAGCTCTCCTGCTGGCGGAGCACGGCCGCCAGCTCCGGCCCGGTGCAGCCGTTCATGTGCACGTCCATCAGGATCAGGTCGGGCCTGAAGCTGTAGAGCGGCTCCATGACCTGCAGCGGCTCGCAGATGGCCTCGGTATCCATGCCCGCGGCGTCCAGCATCACGGCGTACTCGACCGCGAGATCGGGATCGTCCTCGACGATCAGGACACGGTAGCGCGAGCCCGTGTGGCGCTCGGTCAGGAGGTCGAGCTTCTCGACCAGCGAGCCGATGTCCACGGGCTTGGTGAAGTAGGCGTCGCCGCCGGCCCGCAGCGCCGCCAGCCGGGCCTCCAAGTCGCTCCGCACCGAGAGGAAGATCACGCGCGGCGGAGCGCCTGGGACCTGGGAGCGGTGGATGCCCTCGATCGCCCGGGCTCCGGCCAGCGGACCCTCCCGGAACATCAGGTCCACGATCAGTAGGTCCGGATGCTCCAGATCCACCTCGGCGGCGAGGTCGACGCGCTGCCGGTCGAGGATGCGCACGCGGTAGCCGTAGTGCCGGAGCTGGGCCGCCAGGCCGGCCGCCTGCTCCGCGTCGTCCTCGATCAGGAAGACCAGGCGCTCGTCGCCGCGGTTGGGGTCGACCTCACGCCGGATGGGAAGGGGAGCCGGAGGTACCGGGGGCGCCTCCGCCGCGCGCCGCACCCCTTCGAGGAGCCTTTCGAGCTGGCCGGCGGCCTCCTCTCCGGACGGTCCGATGCCATCAAGTACGGCCTTGAGGAAGCGCTCCAGTATGCGGGCGGTGCGGCTCACCTCCGGGAAACCGAACGTGGAGCCCGCGCCGGTCAGCGAGTGGGCGAGGCGGTGCAGCGTCCGCACGCGCCCGGTCTCCCAGCCCGACTCCACCACCGCCGCCCAGGCCTCCTCCAGCTCGGCGAGGCGTTCGGGCAGACGTCCGGCGAAGTACTCCTGCAGCTCCTTCAGCTCCAGGACCGGATCGGACGGCGTCATGTTTCAGCTCTGCATCGATTCCAGATCGAGCGCACCGTCGTGGACAGGGTCATCGGGTCGAAGGGCTTGGCGATCACGTCCACGGCTCCAGCCGCACGGTACTCCGAAACGTCCTGCGCCTCGGCGCTTGCCGTCATGAAGACCACCGGGACCGCCGCAATGCCTCCGGTACGCGGCAGGAGTCGCAGCGCCTTCAGCGTCTCCAGCCCATCCATCCCCGGCATCACCACGTCCAGGAGGATCAGGTCCGGAGCGAAGGCTTCCACCCGCTCCAGGGCCTCGGCCCCGGAGGTGCAACCCAGCACCGTGAATCCGCCTAGCGCCTCCAGCGCCACGCGTGCCACGGTCTGTACGTCTGGATCGTCTTCGACAAAGAGCACGCGCTTCAACATGGTATCGGGCATATCGAGAGATTTCCAGAGGGGAATAACACTCACACGGACCGTCCGGGGAGGTCCGTGTGTCCGTGAAGATCCTTCAGAGCTTTGCGGCCTGCAACCGCCACTCCACCTTGCCCGAGTTCCCCACGCCGTCCAGCGCCTCCACCTCGAGGACGGGACCGTCCGCGGTGGTGCGGGTGCGCAGGACCATGCGCTCCACGCGGGAGCCTTCGTCCTGGGCGCGGAGCTGGAGCACCTGGCCCGCCCGCGGAGGCGGCACCGTGTTGTCCGCGTTCACGAGGCGCACGCCGTCGAGGCGCAGGAAGGCTTCCGGCATGTCGCTGCGCACCTCCAGGGTCTCATGGACCGTTCCGTCGGGAGCCGCGGCCCAGGCCGGGTTCCAGCGCAGGATCCCCTCGGACTCGCTGAGCGGCCAGGAGAGGCCGGCCGCGCGCAGGT
>DASUNJ010000827.1:0-2425 GCA_036277235.1 Thermoanaerobaculia bacterium
CATGGCCCTCGCGACCCGGTCCAGGGCCGCCGCCACGTCCGTTTGCATTCCCGCGGCCCGGGGATCGGCCAGGGCGGCGTAGCCCCGCGCCGCGGCCGAGAGCGGCATGTGGAAGGCCGGCACGCTGCAGCCGTCGATCCCGAGCCCCACCTGCTCGGGGGGCACGCGGCAGATCTCCAGGACGTGCTCCACGATGCGTTGCTGGAGCGGATGGTCCGGAGCGACGTAATCCCCGGTGGGGAGCCCGAGCAGCTTGCAGGCCAGGAGCATGCCCGCGTGCTTGCCCGAGCAGTTGTTGTGCAGAGGCGTGGGCTCGGCCTCCTCCCGCAGCATCCGCTGCGCGCTCTCCTTCCCCAGGGGGATGTGGGCACCGCAGAGGAGGTCGTCGATGCCGAACCCGCCCCGGGCGAGGAGGTCCTCCGCTCCCTTTACGTGCTCGGGATCGCCGCTGTGCGAGGCGCAGATCAGGGCCAGGTCGGCGGGCGTGAGGCTGAAGCGGGCTTCGCCGCCGGCCAGGAGCAGGGGGAGGCACTGGAACGGCTTCGCGGCCGAGCGCAGGTAGGTGGCAGCCTCGGGATCGCCGAGGAACGCCACCAACCGGCCCTCGGGAGTCGCGGCGGCCACGGCCCCGAAGTGCCAGGACTCGGGCAGGCCGCTGCGGACGACCGTGGCAATGGGGGCGAAGCGGGCGAACAGAGCCGGACCCTATCGCTCGGCTGCCAGGGCCGCTTCCACCGATTCATAGGTGGGGAACAGCGCGTCGAGCCGGGCGACCTGGAGGAGCTTGCGGATGCGGTCCGACGGGTTGACGAGGATCAGCTCGCGCTTCGAGTTGCGGAACCGTCCCAGGTAGCCGACCAGCTCGCCGATGCCGGTGGAGTCGATGAAATTGATCTTGGAGAAATCGATGATGACGTGCCCGTGGTCGTCCGACAGCGTGCGCTCCAGGGTCTGGGCGAAGAACTGGGCACTCTCGCCCAGCTTGATGACCCCCTCCACGTTGAGGAGGGTGAACCCGTCGAGATGGCGCTTCTGAACGATCATGGCGGGGAGATCCGTGGACGGGCCGAGTCTAGCACGGCTCTTTCCTACCCTGCGGGGTGGGGAAGAAAGACCACCCTTGCGGGGGTGGCGGCGGAGGGGGCCGTGCCGCATCCTCCTCCTATGCTGGAGGAGGACCGTCAAGACCGCGAGCTGCTGGTGGCCGAGGAGCGGCTGCGCATCGCGCATGAAATGCACGACGGGCTGGCCCAGGTGCTGGCCTACGTCAACACCAAGGCCCAGGCGGTCAAGGAGCTTCTGCGTGCCGGCCGGACCGAGGACGCGATCCGGCATCTGGACCAGCTCGCCTCCGCGGCCCGGGAGGTCTATGGCGACACGCGGGAGTCCATCCTCGGCCTGCGCAACGCAGCGGTCCCGGACCGCTCCCTGGGCGACGCCCTGCACGACCATGTCAGCTCGTGGGAGGCCCGGCACGGCATCCCTTGCCGCATCCAGGTCGACCGCAGCCTCCGCCTTTCCCAAAACGCCGAGCTCCAGCTCCAGCTCATCGTGCAGGAGTCCCTGGCCAACGTGCTCAAGCACGCCCGGGCAAAGCACGTGGACGTCTCGCTTCGTCAGACGGACGGCAACATCGTGGCCACGGTGAGGGACGACGGTCTCGGGTTCAACCCGGAGCTGCCCGGCCGCGCCGAGTTCCCGCGCTTCGGCCTGGCCACGATGCGGGAACGCGCCGAGAGCATCGGAGGCAAGGTTCGTCTAGACTCCTCCCCGGGGAAGGGGACGCGGATCACCGTCGAAGTGCCCGCACCGCCACCTTCCTGACCCAAGGGGGGTGCGATGAACATCCTGATCGCAGACGACCACGCGCTGTTCCGGGACAGCCTGCGCAGCCTGCTGGAGGCCCGCGGCCTGACGGTCGTCGGCGAGGCACGCAACGGCCGGGAGGCGGTCGAGCTGGCGCGCAAGCTCAAGCCCGAAGTGGTGCTCATGGACCTCTCGATGCCCGAGATGGACGGTCTGGCGGCCACCCGGCTGATCAGCGCCGACCTGCCCGAGGTCAAGGTGGTGGTGCTGACGGCCTCGGACGAGGACGCCAAGCTCTTCGAAGCCATCAAGTCGGGAGCCCAGGGCTATCTGTTGAAAAACCTGGAGTCCGGCGAGTTCTTCACGCTGCTCGAAGGGATCAACCGAGGCGAGCCGGCGCTCACCCCCTCCCTGGCGCGCAAGCTCCTGCAGGAGTTCGCCAAGCCGATCCCGAGCCAGTCCCAGCCCCAGGGCCCGGACGCGCTGACCGAGCGCGAGCTCGAGGTCCTGGAGCTGCTGGTCCAGGGCATCACCTCGAACCGCAAGCTCGCCAAGCACCTGGGCGTGAGCGAGAACACCGTCAAGTTCCACGTGCGGAACATCCTGGACAAGCTGCACC
>DASUNJ010000828.1:0-17591 GCA_036277235.1 Thermoanaerobaculia bacterium
AGATCGATTTCGTGATCTGCGACCGGGCGGCCGTGGCGATCGAGCTGGGGCATGGCACGGCCGAGGTGCCGCGGCTGCGCGAGATTCTCGTGCGCAACGCGGACGTCGCGAACTGCCGTGTCGCGGCCTACAACATCGCGCGCTTCCACGAGCTCAACAAGGACCACAAGAAGGCGCTCTTCTACGCCCGCATCGCGCGCGACCGCTCCGAGCTGCTGCACCGGCGCGACTGGCTGGCGTCCAGCCACAACCTCATCGGCAACACGCTGCTCGCCGAGAGCTTCGTGGACCGGGCGCTCGAAGAGTATGAGCGGGCCCTGGAGTTCATGCCCCTCGAGCCCAGCCCCGCACGAGCCCGGATCCTGGACAACCTGGGGTACTGCCGCATCCTGCAAGGGCGCTACCGGGAAGGCTTCTCGTTCCTCTATCAGAGCCTGCGGATCCTGCGCCGGTTCCAAGCCGAGCGGTATCAGATCTCGATCCGGCTCGATCTCTGCTTCGCCCACCTGGAGACTGGCCGCTACCGCGACGCCTGGCGCCATGGCGTCGCCGCGCTGGAGCTGGCCGAGAAGCTGGACGAGCCGCAGTCCGAGAAGAATGCCCTCTACCTCCTGGGCGAGACCGCCCACCTGAGCGGAGACATGGAAACGGCGCGCGGCTACTTCGCACGCCTTCAGCAGACGTTCTTCCCGGAAGCAACCTACCTCCCCGGCTTCCTGCTCGCCGTTGACGTCCGCAAGCTCGTCAACCTGCACGCCTGAGGTTTCCAATGAAAAGGATCACTCTCACTCTGGCCGGATTCGTCGCTTTGGGGTTGACCGCCTCCGCTGTCTGGGCGGCCCCCCAGCGGGAGATGGTCGTCGGATCCGAAGGCGAGATCTACGCGGTCAGAACCGGCATCTATGGCGAGCTCTTCCCCGGCGGCAGGGAGACCGCTGCCACCGCCCCCGTGCTCGCTCTCGACGTGACGAGGCCCGATGGCACCACGGAGCGGCTCCTCGTCAACGGCACCGGCGGCCCTGAAGTGGAGAGCCTGCCGTTCCTGCTCTTCGAGGAATCCTCCAAGGCCCTGTTCCTCGTCTGGGAGGCCCGCGTCAGCCTCATCCATCCGGTTCTCATGCTGTCCGGCTACAACGGCGACTGGATCGAGCCCTTCGAGATCCTCAGCAACCCGTTCTCCATGAAGAGCTCGCCACAGTTCGCCGTGACCCAGGACACCTACGAGGAGCAGGGCCCCGAAGGGCCGGTCAGCCGGCACCGGACGACCTTCCACATGGCCTGGGGAGAAGAGACCGAAAACGACCTCATCGAGACCTTCTACACGCCGATCTTCCTCGAGAACGGGCGGTTCGTCGGCAGGTCCCCGATCTACAAGCTCAACGACATCGAGCCCAAGGGCCCTGAAAACCGGCCGGCGGCCTCAACCCTGGCCCAGAACGTCCGGGTCCAGCGCGGGCGCGACCAGCGCACGGTCGTCGTCGCCTTCGTCTCCCCGGCGAGCGGGCGGCTCAACACCCTGGAGATCGACGCGCTTCCGATGCAGCTCTCGCTGCTCGCCGATGGCGCCCGGGCTCACATCATCGATCTCGGGGCCAAGCTCTATCCCGGGAAGCTGAAGAACCTCGCCGAGGAGGCGCGGGCTCACATCATCGACCTCGGCAGGTCCTTCCATCCGGTGGTGTCGAATTCGCTCGCGGCCCAGGCGCAAACGTACATCAACGGCTCTTCGCCCTCCCGCCCGCTCAAGTCGATCGCCGAAGGGGCAAGGGCTCACATCATCGATCTCGGAGCCAAGCTCTCGGGAAGAGGTCTGAAGAACGCCGCCGGCGCGGCATCGTCTTCGTCGATCATCGAAGTTCCGGCCAACTCCCTGTTGGCGAACGCCGACGCCTCCTTCTCCCCCCAGCTTCTGCAGATCCAGATGATCTCCGCCCGCCCCATACCCGAGGTCGGAGAGGGAGCGGTCAAGATGTTCGTCTCGGAGAAGGGTCAGGACGTGCTGCTCGCCTGGATCAACGATCAACGCGTGCTCTACGTCGAGACGCTGGAAGCCGGATGGAGCGATGTGCGAGAGATCCGGCTCACGGAAGACCTCGACTCGGCCCGCGCCCTCAAGATGCTGGAGCAGCGGGTTCTGAACCGCTGATCCGCCGCCGCCGGCGCGCCCCGCTCGTACAGGGCGCGCCGGACAGACGGCTCAGGGCTTCTTCTCCAACCCCAGCGCCCACGCCTCCAGCCGCTCGACCGGGTTCGCCTGGCCGGGACCGACGCTGTACGGTCCCGGGTCACCCCGGAGGAGCCGCAGGAAGCTCTTGACGTCCTCGGGTACCGAGACGGCTGACGGCGGGAGCGTCTCCCGGACGCGGGCCACGATCTCCTCCCTCTGCGCCGCGCTGAGAGCCTCCCAGATCTTGCTCCCGGTGTGCGGGGCGAGGATCTCCGAGAGGGGGTTCTTGGGCGGATCCTCGCCACCGCCACCGCCAGCCGGCCCGCCCACCGTAATCTTCACCTCCGCCGCCTCCTTTTTGCGCTGGGTCGCGTACAGCAGGAGGAGCGTGCCTTCCGGAGGGCGCACTGCGAGCACGATCGGAGACTGCTTGACGGTCTTGAGCACCGTCAGGGGTGTGCCCGGCCCTCCGGACTGGTAGAGGTTGAAGGTCACGATCCCTTCACCCTGCCAGTCCCAGGTGAGCGTCCGGTCTTCCAGCCGGACGTTCGTCGGCGTGGGGACGTCGCCACCGCTGCTCGTCCCGCCACCGGTCCCTGTGTCGGTGCATTTCGGGCAGTTTTCCCCGCAGATCGGATCGGGCTTGCCCGTGAAGCGCTTGTAGTCGCACCAGTTGGCGGGCCTTTGTCCACACTCGGTGACGGCGAAGTCCCAGACCTCCTGGCCGATCTCCTTCGGCACGCGGTTGAGGCCGGCCTGGGCATAGAGCTCCTTGAGGATGAGCCAGGCTCGCCCGCCGAGCTGCTCGCTGCCGATCGCCGTGATCTGCCGGCCGATGGTCTCGGGATCTCCCGCCCCATATCGCTGGCGGAACGTCGTATCGTCCGTCCAAGGCACTGCCTTGTTCAAAGGTTTCTGGATGTCCGGCGCTCCCGGCCGCCGCCAGGTCACCGTGACGTTGGCAGGGGGGACGTAACCGTTGGGTCCGATGCTGCCTCGGAGATTGGCCACGCTTCACCTCTTTTCCATTATATGCTCGACCGCGAGCGGCTCCCCGGTCGGGCGCGCCGGCAGCACCTTCCCCCCCAGCTCTTCCAGGCCCTCGGAGACGGCGCCCTTCCTCTCGGGGGGACAGAGGAAGGCCAGGCAGCCTCCCCCGCCTGCGCCGCAGGCCTTGCCTCCCCAGGCCCCCAGGGCGAGGGCGCGCTCGATCAGATCCTCCAGCAGCGGCGTGGAGATGCCCTCGGCCAGACGGCGGCGGAAGCTCCACTCGCGGCTCATCAGCTCTCCGGCGCGGGGGAAGTCCCCGGCCTCCAGGGCCGGCGCCAGCTCGGCCGCCGCTCCCGCAATGCCGCGGAACAGCTCCGTGACCTCCGCCTCTCCATCCAGACGCCGCCGCACCACCTGCCAGTTGTTGCCCGCCGAGAAATGGCTCGCGCCCGAGTAGACCACCACGAGGCTGTCGCCGAGCCGCTCCAGGTCGACTCCGAGGCGCCGCACCTGCTCGCCTCCGGGCGACTGCCGGATCTCCAACGCTCCACCCAGGAGCGCGGGATAGTGGTCCTGCATGCCCGTCGGAAGGCTCATCAGCCGCGCCTCCAGGTCGCGCGCCAGGCGGGCCTTCTCTCTCGCCTGCGTCCGGGGAAGGCCGAGCTCCTCCTCGGCGGCGGCGATCAAGGCGATCGCCAGCGCCGAGCTGCCTCCCAACCCTCCCCCGCGGGGAGAGTCGCTGGCGAGCTCGACCTCGATCGGCGGCAAGCCGAGCGCGGCGGCCACCACTCCCACGAGGGCGCCCTCGGGATGAGCGGACAGCTCCTCCGCCGAGCGGGCGCGGACGACGCTCTCGCCCTGCCGGACGAGATAATCTCCGCCGCTCCGCCGCAGGACGACGGTCGCGGCGAGATCGATGGCTACGTTGACGGTGCAGGCACCGGGATGGAGGAGGCCCAGCGGCCAGATGTCCAGGGTGCCGCCGGCCAGGTCGACACGGCACCAGGCACGAGCGGTGGTCACCCTGAGATCACCAAGTCAGCGGGCGAGCTGTCCGTCCGCCGGAACTAGGACGGCGTCCTGCACGGCGAGAACGGTCTCGGGAGCCTTGGCCGCGCCGGGGATCCGGAGGTTCGGCGATGGCGTGCCGCGCTGCAGGCTGGCCAGGACCTCGTTTTTCCAGGAGCGAAAGGAGGCGAGCTGGCTGCTCGGGATCGGCTCGTCGCGGACGCTCTTCAGCGTCATCGGATCGATCCAGCGCCCGTTCTGCTGCACCCGGTAATCCAGGTGGGGACCGGAGGCCAGACCGGTGGCGCCGGTGTAGGCGACGATGTCCCCCTGCTGCACCCGCGCCCCAGGGCGGATGCCCTTGGCGAAGCGCGACAGGTGGAGGTAGGCCGTGACGAAGCCGCCGGCGTGCCGGACCTTCACCACGTTGCCGCCGCCCCGGTCCCAGCCGGTGAACGTGACCACGCCGTTGGCCGTGACCTGGACCGGCGTGCCCACCGGCGCGCCGTAGTCGACTCCCCAATGAGGCCGGTAGGACTTCAGGACCGGGTGGAAGCGGCGGGTGGTGAAGCGCGAAGTGATGCGGGAGTAGCGCAGAGGGGAGCGGAGGAACATCTTGCGCAGAGGCCGCCCCTCCCCATCGTAATAGGTGCCGGAGTCGCCGTAGCGGTAGGCCTCGTGGCGCCGGTTCCGGCTGTCGTCGTAGACCAGGGCGTAGACGCCGCCCACAGCGTGGGGCTCGCCCTCCAGCAGAACCTCCTCGAAGAGGATCTCGAACCGGTCACCCTTCTTGAGGTCGCGGGTGAAGTCGAGATCCCACTGCAGCACGTCCGCCATGCGGAAGGAAAGCCCGGTGGGACCGCCGGCCTTGCGGATCGACGTATCCAGCGAGCCGTCCACCGTACCGCGCAGGGCCCGCATCCGGACGGTGCGCTCGAAAGGCCGCCAATCGACCTTCCAGCCCGAAGTATTACCACCGGAGGTCTCGCTGGAGGCCCGGGTCATGGCCACACGGCCGGTCCCCTCCAGGGTCAGCTCGAAGGAATCCAGCGTCGAATCGGGATTGAAGAAGGCCGAATACTGATTGCCTGCCTTGAGCCGGCGCAGGTTGATCCGCTCCGCAAGGGCATTCGTGGCCTGGCGCGCCTCCACCCCCCCGAGGCCGAGCTTCTCGAACACGTCGGCCACCGTCTCCCCCCGCAGGAGCTTGAACTCGACCGGAATCCGTGCCTGGTCGATCAGGCTGGAGGCTTCGGTCGGGAGAGCGGTGCGTTGGTGGAATCGGAGAGTGGGAGGGAGGGGGTAGGGCGACTGGTTGTAGGCTTCGAGGTCCCGGGTAGAGAGGGACAAGCCCACTGCCAGGAGGATGAGCCCGAGCGGAAGCCCCAGGCGGACAAAATGCAAAGCAAGCGTAACCCTCTTCAACTGCATCCCGTGCGGTCCTCCCTGGCAGGCAAAGGGTGGCTTCAGGCACTCAGCTCGTTTGACAACCGGGCGATAGTACCAAGGACACGCAGGGCATTGCAACCCGCGCATGCGACGGCGGGAGAAGAGGAGAAAGTGCGGCGGAAAGATACGACCTCAGGCGGGTTCGGTGACGCGCCTGCCGCCCATGCCGAGATCCCGCAACAGCCCATCCTGAAGGTCGTACACCCAGCCGTGCACCGCCAGCTCCTGGCCCCGCTCCCAGGCGTCCCGCACGACCGTGGTCTGGCTGACGTTCACCACCTGCTCGACGACGTTCAATTCGCACAGGCGGTTGTGCCGGAGAGCCTCGGTCTCCAGCGCGTCGAGCTGCGCCTGGTGCTTCCAGCGCACGTCCTGGACATGGCGCAGCCAGTTGTCGACCAGCCCCAGCTTCTCCCCTCGCAGAGCGGCGAGCACTCCGCCGCAGCCATAATGCCCGCAGACGATGATGTGGCCCACCCGGAGGACGTCCACGGCGAACTGGAGGGTCGAGAGGCAGTTCAGGTCGGTGTGGACCACCACGTTGGCGACGTTGCGGTGAACGAACATCTCGCCGGGCAGCAGTCCCACGATCTGGTTGGCCGGCACCCGGCTGTCCGAGCACCCGATCCAGAGGTACTGCGGTGCCTGCTGACCCGAAAGACGGCTGAAGAACTCGGGATCCTGCCGGGTCATCTCGGCAGCCCACGCGCGGTTGTTCGTGAAGAGGTGGCTCAGCTCGCGCATGGGTTCAGGGCTTGGTGCATGCCTCAGTCTATCGCACTTCTACGCAGGCTCCTGGAGCAGCGCGGCAACGCCAGACCCAGGGGAAAAACCGCTCAGGCTCAAGCCCAGCCGCTCGGGCGCAGCCTTTGGCGATTCGGGCTCAAGAAAAACGCCAGAACCAGCGGAAAAATGGCTCGGGCATGGCCTGCAACGATTCGGGCTGGAGAAAAATCAAAAAGCTGGAGGCCGAGCCGTCAGCGCAAGGGAAAAACCAGAATCCCGGAGGCGGAGCGCTTCGGGCGGCAGAAAAGCCGGGCGAGCGCGAGAAAGATGGCAGCGCTCAGAAGATCACAGCTCGCGCCGCAGCAGAAGCCGATTCTCCGCTAAAAACCTGAGGGGCCCTGACCGCCAACAGCTATTAGCTCACCGGCGCATGGGCGCGAGCCCAGCCGTTTGGTGCAGCGTGCGTTTTGTTAGAGGTTTCTTGCCGCGGTTCATCGTTTCCCGAAGTATGGGTGACTCATCCAAAACCCAAAGTCACTCGCTCGGGGCCTCTGACGCCCAACATTCATGATGCCGATAAATTCCAGCAAGCGTCTTCCATCGACGAGATCAATCCGTATGCCGGTCTTCCTTCTCAACGAATCCGCGGTGGCCAAAGCGCCAGAACGGAACCTACCCGACGTGACGAACACTCCCTCCTTTCGCTCGTTGTCGACCATTGCGCCGAAGAACTGGTGAATCATTCCTAGTTCGATCGGACTTCTATGGCGTTTAACCTGTATAGCCAGAGTCCGCCCCTCAATAGCGTGTACCACGATCAGGTCAATGCCCTTGTCAGGTCGCGCGTATGAACAACTTTCCACTTTATAGCCCAGGATCTCTGAATAGATAGCGCCGACCAACTCTTCGAGTTTTGCCGGATGAATGCTGTGGATAAGTTCTTGACCTCGCGCAATGTATTGCACTAAAGGGTCTATTGGAATTTCCCGCGAATCAGACTCGAACTTCTTCATAACAGCTGCGATAGAGTGGTAGGTCGGATTTCCGCTTGTATCGTCGCTATCACTCTCGTACGACCACCATCCACATCTAGAGCAGCAAGCAAACCAATCTTCCACCCAACCTGTAACGCCCCAGGTAGTGGCCTCTCGTTGTGACTCACAATGTACTTTGCAGTACGGGCAGCGAGAGGAGAACACGGTGCTCGCCTTAGCGTCATGGAACGTAGAGTCTCCGGCCGAGACACTATAACCATATGACATCGCTATGGAGTCGGCGAATACGAAGATCGGTGCAGGTTGAGACACCCTCAACACCTCTAATCGGGATAGGGAGGGCCCTTGCGGGCCCCCTCCTCCCATACCACCGTGCATACGGGCACGTACATGGCGGTTCGGCTGATTTAGTCGGCCTCTCTTACCGTTCTCCTCTCGGCGAACTCGCTGTCACGAGAACTGATGCTGGATGGCTCCAACTCTCGCTCCAGCCGGTTCGAGTGACAAACCGGAGCGCCCTTCCCGTGCCCCAACCCCGGCTTCATCCTCCAGACAAGCCGGAGGCAGCTTTCGCTGCTTGACAGATGCAATGCCGGAGCGTTCGGCACAAAGCGACTACCCCTCTCATTCACCCCGATCTTAACGGGGCACCGTTCGGGCCTTCAAGGCTTACGCCTCTACTATGCCCTCTGCTGACTTCTGCCCGGCGCGGCGCGCCCGAACGGGGCTAATCATCGCCAGTTCCAACCCCTCAACTCCAGCCCTCTGTTCGGAGGAGAGACGATATGGATGCTCATTCGATCCAGGAACATTCTCACATATGTGTTCGAGTTGGGTCCGGTCTGGTAATTGTAGCGAAGGCGCCTTCGGTTTAGGTCGTCCGCGATTGATGTCAGTCGGGAGCTGGTCACCGCGGGAATAGTTTTTCTTTCCAGCACTAAAACAGGTAACACCAGAGTCTCATGGGTGTCCCAGACGGCCCCATGCCCCGTTGAGAATTCATGATACCACCCTTGGCTCGAACAGTGATGAACATTTCCTCGAAGAAGGCCACCGTGGGGTCCTCCTTGTGCAATCCAGTGGTCGTTTATACTAGCGGAGCCGAGATTAAATACAAGGCCAGCGTGTCCGTCTTGACTAAACGGAGCACCGAGCGTCGGCTTGCCAATACTTCTCGCTACAAGAATGACTTCCATAATTAACACCTTGCCGCTAAGTCCGTGACGGCATCTCCGCGCCTAACACCGGCTCTGGGCTAAGCGGCGCCCTCAGGCGTCCGCTTCAGGCCCCTGTTGGGCACTCTTGCTGAGTCCTGTTCATGACGACTTTGCAAAGGACATAAACTTCATAAGAATTACAGAGAGAATGAACCCTAGTAACGCAAATCCGCCCTGTGCCCGCTGAACGACTTGGAAGAGATGAAAGAGAAGATTTGGCTCAGACACCTTATATAGCTGATCGATCAGAAGAGCGGCTACGAGAAGGTTTATGGCAGAAAGTGTCAGAAACTCGAAAGCCAGCAAACTGGATGCCCAGTACTTAAAGCGCACGTTCTTCGCGCGTTCTATTGATACGATGCATACCGCGAAGCCAGT
The DNA here is from genome assembly GCA_036277235.1 of Thermoanaerobaculia bacterium. Classification (GTDB taxonomy): domain Bacteria; phylum Acidobacteriota; class Thermoanaerobaculia; order Multivoradales; family UBA5704; genus DATMER01. The sequence goes on from DASUNJ010000828.1 coordinate 8,931, forward strand.
GCCTATGAACAAGAGTAAGTAGTCGAGCAGGGGCTTGAGCGAAGTACCCTCTTCCCTGGGTACTGATTTTTCGGTTGGTTTGGCTCCAATTGGCATAGCTCGTTGCGGCGACACAAGGACTACATTCTGTTCAAGAACAGAGATTGCCCAACGCTCTTCAACTTCGCGACCATCCAACCGGTAAGGTTCTGCGGGCAGTGACCTGTTGGCTTTAAGATCTTTGTGACATTTACTCTAAACCAGATCTCGCCGTTGGCTATGTATAGTTCCTCTAGCGCGACGAACTCTGATCCATTCCCCACTCCACAAATAGGGTCAGTTAGATTGTAGGAGAAAGTAGTCACCTCTGGTGGCGCTCTTCTTATGTGAAGGCCAGGCCTGCCGGGGCAGGCAACAACTCCACGGAGAGGAAAGATCCGGTTCTCTTGGGCCGATGACTCAGTGGTTATCAGCAGGAGGATGGTACCCGCCAAGGCTGTACACCGTGATCGTTCCATCGCCGGCTCCTTTCGAACAACGGGCTAATGCGTGCCTACCCCCGCGGCTGCGCCCAACGGCTCCGCCCCTCAGAGGCAGCGTCAGCTGTCCGCTGCAGGGGCCGGGTTGTGCGCACGTTCCTGCATATGAATCGATGCCCGGTTCTCAAGCCATGCCATTAGACCCTCATTACTGTGGAAGCGCCAAACTTCGCTTATGAGGTCCAATACATTTTGGTGGATTTCAAGTACAACCTGCGCCATTCTGAGTCGGCTCTCCCGCGTTGGATGCGTAACGACAAAGCCGTCAAGGATTCCTTCTAGCCGTCGCCCCCTCTCATCCAAGAGGCGAAGCCGGGCGTTAAGGTATAGGAGATTCACATAGGCAGACTCGGACATGTGCCGAAGCCCATTTACAACGACAGGTCCTACATCTGGCAATAGGATGCGGAAAAAGCTACGACAAGGGAAGACTGGGTTCGCCTGAGGCGAGGTTTCTAGGGATTCTCTGTAATCAGCCCAGACTTTCCTGTCTTCTTCATATCCTTTGCGCGTCTCTTCGAGAACGGATTCTGCCTCGCGCCACCATCCATGAAGGAAATCGCGAATCGTGCGTGCCGCCCGCCGATCTTCCATCTTTTCAGAGATCAGAGACCAGAGGCGTTCGACTGCCAAGGCGATGAGCGCCACGACCAAAGCAATCTCAAAATCGTTCATATCCATTAAGGATAGCTTCTTCCTGCCGCACAACGCTGTGGCGGCTGAGCGGCGGCCTTGCCGTCCGCTCGAGCCGCGTGTTATACGGCTAACTCACGAAATTCTCCTCGGCCATATTCTAAGCCTCTGTGGCAACAGACGCAATTGTTCTCTCCTATCTTTCACAAGTTTCTCGAGAAGACGCGGAACCTCCTTGTTTCCTGGTCGAAGACCTTCAACCAACAACTTATATTCCCCGCGGAGCTCCTCCCCTATTGCTGCTACCTCGCTCTCCAACTTTTTGGTTTCTTCTGTCGATGCCGGAAATTCGCCCATATCCTGCTGCAGCGCTTTGAGCCTAGCAGTAAGCCGAGTATTCGTCCGGATGCTCGAGAGCTGACGGAAAAGGCCGGAGTAGAGGCTCTCAACGATTTCCGTCCAGTCATATAGGCTCTCAACCAAGCTAGTCTCGGTCTCTAAAAGGTGAATGCTATGTGCCGATTGGAGAAGGCCCTCCCAAACCGGAACTACCTTCTCCAACTCCGCTGCAGCAAGTTCGTACCCTGCTTCGCTTTCAAAGGATTCCTCCACAAGCCGGTAGATAGCCCTGAGGCGAACCACCACTATCCTCTGGAGTGTAAACCATTGCGCGTATGCGGTCTCAAGTCGATCGCGACGTTCCGTCGACTGTCGTGTGCGATGCATTATGTAGTTACCAACCCAGCCTAGGATGGCACCCACAAAGACCGCAGCCAACGTTGCAATGACTTGGTTCGTAAGATATCCCTTCAGACGTATAACGTGCTTGGAGGTGAGCGGCGACGTCAGGCGTCCGCTCGACCGATTTTGTTATGCGTCTTGTGCCATCCCATCGCCGCTTCCACCTTTCTCATTAAAATTGGCAACGATTTCGCTGACACCACTGTGCTGATTGTACTCCACTAGGACGCGGCCTTGGCCAACAATGATGGGCCCGTGTGCCTGTGGTCCTCTCCTGCCAAAGAGTGGACGCAGCCAATGAGCGCCTAGACGGAAAAGGTATGGCCCGCTCAGAAGAATCAACAATGACCGAAGCACAGACGCTACAGTAGGTATGACGCCCAGTAAAACGTAAAGGGCTATCCATGCGACAATAGTTCTAATGTCCTCCTCTACCTTGTGGACCGAGCCCCCTTCTCCCGAGATGATGTCAATCTCGTCTGCCCCTCTGAAGTACCAGTTAAAGGCTTCGGATCCTGCGATAAGGAGTCGAATACGACCTACATCACCTGCAAGCAGATCTCTGAATGTAAAGCGATGCTGATGAGCCTCAAGGCCGTCCTGATTACGTACTATCTCATGAGGTATCGGTTCGGACGACATCTGCAGATCGAGGATTGTCGCGTTCCGTCCGAGTTGAATCACGAAAGGAGCTTCCTTGATCACCCGCGATGAGATGTTCTCAACGCTTAGCTCATGGTAGCTAAGCTCGGCATAGGGATTCCCTGCATATGAGACTTGTAGTTCGGCAAAGCTTTCATGATGCTTCGGAACAGTGTAGTTGACGTTGAGGACCCTAATCTGAAGCCGAGGTCTGCTGCGCTTGGTGAGACGCCTGTTCAGGAAGTAAGTCAGAATCGCCCCTGCAAGGCCACCAGTCAGCCACGGTAATACAGTCGTGGCTACTTCGTTAGCCTGCTTGAGCATCTCCTTTAAGTCCATTGAGCAACCTCAAAATCAGGAGCGCCGCGCATAACGTCAGTATCGACGTGTGCCGCCCGCAGGACTAGGACACCAAATCAGTGTCATATGGCGTCAGCAACTCCACTCGGTCGACCACTCGAAGCTTCACAGAAACTTAGACTTAGCAAGTCTACGCTCGGTACTGGAGGGTGTCAATCGGGACGCAGAAGCGCCGAACCGACCCCAGGAGGGGAGAACTCGGAGCCGGCGGAACCTTATTAGTTCTTGGTCATTGCCATATGGATGCCTCGCCGCGACAGCGGGAGGACAGGATCTCTCTTGAAGGAAACGACTTGCCTCGATGGACCTAGGCATCCTTGGCGCGCTGATAACATGCCGCGCCGCTGCGTCAACCGAGCAGGTCGAGCGGGCTTTGTACTGTGGACGGTTCCCATGCGCTGCGGAGAGTTCTCTACAGCTCGCGGATGGCTCTGAGCCGCCGCGGATGATTCCGAACGCGTCGCGGCCGTTCTGAGCAGCTGCCGTCGGTACCCGACGCGTCGAGGATCGTCTGGACGAACCACGGTTGGATCTGACCTGCCGCAGATGGTTCCGACGCGTCGCGGATGGCATCGATACCCTGGCGGATGATTCTCAGGCTTCGCGGATGGCTCTCGACGCCTCCGGATCGCTCTGGACCGGTCGCGACCATGCCCAGCGCGTGGCGGATGATTCTGAGCCGTCGCGGATGGTTCTGAGCAGCCGCGGATGATTCTCGGCGCGTCGCGGATGGTTTTGAGCCGTCGCGGATGATCCTCGACGGGCCGCGGATGGTTTTTAGCCGTCGGGGATAGTTTTTAACGGTCGCGGATGATCCTCGACGTGTCGCGGATGGTTTTTAGCCGCCGCGGATGATTCTGAGCCGTCGCGGATGGTTCTGAGCGGCTGAGGATGATCCTTGACGCGTCGCGGATGGTTTTGACGCGTCGCGGATCATCCTCTTCGCGTCCAAAATTTCCGCGACGCGTCAGAATCATCCGCGAGCGCTCAGAAAAGCGTCGAACGGACGCGGGTAGCACGCCCCGATATCCTTCTCAAGCCGTTGAAGACAACCCATGGGAGGTACACTCCCGTGGAACCTACTCGGCTAGATATCTCTGGCTGCTTGGGCGGCGCCAATCCTGCGGATAGTCCGGTCCAGGCGCCCGCGGATCTGGCGCAGGTGCAGGATCGGGTAGACATTGACAAGAACCTGCGCCAGCGAAAACCAGGCCGCGATGCTCCACTTTCCGGTTGCTGCTGCAAGCGCGATACATGGCATGAATAGAACGGCCGCCCAGAAATGAGTGGCTTCCGCTGACTCAGCCTGAAGGCGAACCTTCAGAAGATCTCTGCGCTGTTGCTCGAGATACACACCGGAGTTCAGGTAGCGAAGCGGAGTCCGACGAAGTAGTCTGCCAAAGCTAAAGACGCGAAGCTGGCGCAGCACATCGCCTTCTTGTTCCCAGCGGCGAAGCTGGTAAAGCGTGCTCGGCATTCTCAGCGTGAACAGAGGCTCGGCAACTTTGGCGATGCCGAGAAAGTAGAACATGAGAAGCAGTGCCAGCCAGGGTGAAGTGATGCCGATGACCGTGCTCAGCAATGCGAACGAGGCACCAAACACAAGCACGACTGCCAACAGGGCCAGCGCATGCAGCCACGCACGCATGTGATGCTTACGGCTTGAACCGCTGACGGACCGCCCCCTCAGGTGATTCGCCAGGAGAGCCAGGAGTCCCTTCCTTCTCCACCCCGTCGTCGCTCAGGTAGAGCTGGAGACGCTGCGAAAGGAGCTTCTGGAACAAGGCTTCACGGGTGAGGACGAGGACCGAGTTGAGCCCCGCGACCGTGCCTTCGACCTCGTCCCACTCGGATTCCTCGATTGCCTGGGATACGAGGGCTCCCGCTCCCGGCTCGGTCACCAGCAGGTTCAGGTGGGGACCGACGGTCCTGACCTCCTTCACATACCTCGCGACCTTCTCGAACACGCCGCCGCGGTCCTTGGCCGTCAAGACCCACCGATCTTTGAAGCGAAAGGCCCCGATCTCCGCCAGATCGCGGCTCACGCTCGACTGCGTGGCCGGAAATCCCATCTCCCGCAGCTTCTCGACAATCTCCTGCTGCTGGCTGAACGGCTCGTCGCCTTGCAGGATCTGCACGATCACCAGGCGGCGCTTTTCCATGTCCTTGCGACTGCTCGGCATACCTCGGCACCCCCGTGTCGTGGATATCGTACACGATGGAGTGAACGGTCAATGAGGGATCAGCCCGTCAGCCACCTCGTTCAGCTCGCGGGCGATGAGCTTGAGCTGCTGCTGGACTTCGGTCATGCCGTCCTGCAGGCGGGCGACGGTCTCGGCCTCGCTCTCCGTATCATCGTGGTTGATCGCCGCGATCAGATCCTGGGTCGCACCCGTGATCCGTTCCGCGATCTCGGCGAGCCGCTCCCGGTCCTCGGGAGGCAGGGCGTCGGCGACCCTGAACGCCTGGTCGCGCAGGATCCGAAGGTCCCACTTCATCTGGCGGAACTCTTCCTCGACTTCTTCCATGGTCATGTCCTGGGCTCCCTGGTCAATTTTCCAGTTCATCTTCCTCAAACATCGGGTCACCTTCGCCGGCGAAATCCTCTATGGCCTCTCTGAGCCTCGTCCGGTGATTCCTGTCGACGATGAAGAGCAGGCTCACCGGGTCGTTGCTCGCGTTCTTGAAAGATACGTGGACGGCAGCCCGATCGTCGCCCTCCCGCTCCCTCAGCTCGTAGTACCCCCAGCCGCCCTTCTCCCGGAGATTGTGGATGAGCTTCACCTCGTCCTCGGTGAACGGAATCCGCAAGGCCGGAGCGCTGACGTACTCACCCATTCTCAGATGGAGCGAAAGCACCTTTTCGGACTCGTCGTAGTCCCACTTCATCCGGAGCCCCTCGAACTGCGCAATCTGGAGGGCAGGCGGGTTGTGGATCTTGCCCTCGAATGCCGTGATGACTCCGTCGAACAGCGTGATCCCCTCGCGAGACGGCTTGCCGGACGCCTCATCTTGTAAGCGGCTCATGAAACACTCCTCCCTGGTTCAAAAGCAGGTGCACGGGTGATTCTACAGCAGAGAGGCTCAAAGCTGGAGACCGCTTGGCGAGATCCGCACCGCCGTAGCCGGCGGTCGGAGCTGCCGCTCAAGGGCTTTCAGAGCTCAGCCGCCAGGTTGGCGTAACACCTCTGCCGCCAACCGACCAAGAAGCTGCTCGTTTGCCGGCACCAGGATCCGCTCCATGCGGCGGCCAACATCAGGATTCTCGAAGTCCTGACTCCAACCGACCAGAGTCCCACCATCAGCGGTTGGCTCTAGAGTTACTGTCAGGAGATACCGTGGCTGTGATACGTGGTGGATAACGATCCTCCTGGGCGGCTCAATCTCCGTAATGACAATTTCATTGGGATAGTTCTTCCCGTCCGGCCCGTGCATCATGAACGACCATTTCCCGCCTGGCTTGAGCTCATAAGTCTTGAAGGTATTGGTGAAACCATCCGGCCCCCACCAAACCGCCAGGCGAGCGCTGTCCTCGAACGCAGCAAAGACACTCGATGGAGGCGCGGCAATCTTGCGCGACGCCTGGAAGGTCATGGTATTTGCGCTCCTTGGTGCCCGACATGTCGTTCCGCTGAAGCGGCTAACGCCCGCGGTTCAGCGGCGTCGCATTCAGCAGCCGCACCCCAACTGGTAAAAATTGTACTCGTACTCCGTGCACTCCTCTGCCTGCTCGTTTAGGCATACCCGGAATCGCTCGATCGGCTGAAACAACGCTGGGCCTACGCACGGGTCGAACGGGCCACACTCCCCGCACCCGAGTACCCAGTTGTTGCAGTAGGTGTCGCCGCACGGCTCGTAGTAGGACCAATTGGCACAGGACCCGTAGGCCGGTCCGCAGGGAGTCGTCGAGTGGCAGGCCTCCGAAAACTCGGTCACGTCCGGAAAGCCGAATCTCGCGACGAGCTCTTCGCTGCTCAGAGTCGCCGCCTTGTCACAGGAGGAGGTCGCCGCTCGGTTCTCGTCCGCAGCGAAGGTGTCCGAGGCCGCCAGGAAAATGAAGAGGATAGACAGGATCGCGAGCTTGTTGCTGGTCTTCATACGATTCTCCTTAAAGAAAGGCTTGGCCGGCTCATTGCCGACGGTCGACACTGCTCTTAGAAGAGAGCTAAAGATTCAGATTCCATTTCGCTTCCCAACGGTGGGCAGGCAATTGCCAGACCGGGCCTGGGGAATGGTAGAGCCCAAATAGGTCCATGTCGGCCAACGCGTCATGCTTCACCGGAAGACGGCGGAGCAGGCTGTCCGGTGCAAGCGGGGGTTCTGCGCTCACCTGCTGGCGCATCAGCATGACCTTTCGGCTCCGATTCCTCCAGGATCTTCGTCCATCGGTCCTCAATTTTCCGCTCACGCTTCCCCCATCCAGAGAGGCCAAGTATGGCCATTGTAAACGCGCAGACTGCGCCTATTCCAAGAGCCACCCAGATTCCAATTCGTGGCTCAAACTTTAGCGAATAAAGTTCTCCCAAAGCAACCGGCCAAAGGGCTGTAAAAGCCACAAGCACGATAAAGAGACCCGTCTGCCACCCTGAATAACCATAGTCCCCCTCTCCGCGAAATTTACCCCAATGTCGTTCCCATACGGAAGCCTCGCGGATCTTTAAATAGCATGCAATGGCGCGAACAACCGTTCTGAACTTGTGATTCACGAGGAATACCACGAGCAAGAGGATCTGGAGAAACACTGAACCTGCACACTCGAATGAGCCTACTCTGCCACCTAGGCTAGAAGGGTCTCTCGGGATCAACCATGCCGTGACAACTCCGAATAGCGTTACGGCGATAGTAGTAAGCGTGAACCTCTGATGTTCAATTTGATTAATCTCGGCGTGGAGTTTCCTTTTGTCTTCACTGTCCAGGTCTTGAAGCATATCAGACCTCGCTACGGTTGATCGCCCCCTTCGAACTCAGAACACAGATAGAGCAGCAGCAATGTACCTTAGTATATAGACGTAACTGACGACCATGCTTATCGCCTTTCCCCAGAAGAACGCAATCGTTAGCCAGTTGATAGAGCGGGGCGCCTGAAATTCGGAAACTCCAGATCTTTCCTTGATGCCATGAAAAATACCCCACGCCGCTGCCCCATAGAGATACTGCAGTAGGTCAAGGGCCAAGGATACAACCGCCCATTGAGCCGCAACAAGGAGAATCTCCGGGAGTTGCGGCCTTCCCGCTACGTCAACCTTGAATAGCCATACGAGCGCTACAGCGGCTAAGCCAAGCTGGCGAATGACATCACTGGCCTTGCCCGTGAAGTAGTAGTAATTCTCTAGAGCTTCTTCAGGTGTCAATGTTCCAGGCTTAGGCTGATTTTCTGGGGCCGCCACTTTTTGTACCTTTCTTTTTGGCAGGCGCTTTTTTTGCAGCCGGCTTCTTGGCAGGCGCCTTCTTTGCGGCAGACTTCTTGGCAGGCGCCTTCTTTGCGGCAGACTTCTTTGCAGCCATATTACCTCCTCCCTAGTTACCCAATTCTTGGCTTAAAACTAATCCTCCATTCAGCCATATAACGTCTTTTGAAGATCACCGACAGGGACGCGCAAGCGTTTCTGTCCGGCGGGGGGATGCGCCACCTTCACTTACTTACCACCCTGCTTCGGAGGTCCTTGCTTGATTATATCCTTGGGTGGCCCCTGCAACGGTCTATGCTGGGGTGGATTCGCCGGGTTCGGTGATTTCGGTGTGGGTGGACCTTGCGGCTTGTTCGCCA
>DASUNJ010000829.1:0-5145 GCA_036277235.1 Thermoanaerobaculia bacterium
AGATCCAGGTGCTCTACGACGTGACCAGCAACACCACGGACGACTACGACAACGACAATGACCCCTACGACACCCGCACCACGGAAGTGCGCGGGACCGTCCGCTACGTGGACACCCGCGACCAGACCCTGGAGCTGGAGCCGACGACCGGCCGCACCGGGCTGGTCGTGGTGCACTACGACTCGAACACCATCGTCGAGTTCGAGGGACGGCGCTACAAGCCCGAGAACCTCGAGCGCGGCGACCGGGTCGAGGTCGAGGTTCACGAGCTGAACGGGCGCATGATCGCCGAAGAGATCCTGGTGGTCGGCGAGGCCGCGACCCGCTGAAGCATCCCCGCCCGGGACGGTCCCGTCCCGGGCATCTCCTGCCTGCGCCCTGCCTGAGATAGACTTCCCTGCAAGCCTGAGCACGTCGGCAGCTCATCTCTCTCGTCCGAGAGGAGGTTCGGCATGGCCGGAGACGGTTCGCAGGGAAAGATGCAACCAAGCCCGGGGGGAAGGCCCATGGGTGCCATCGGAATCACCCTCATCACGATCTACCTGGTCGCTGTCACAGTCGTGGTCTTTCACAGCCTGGTGGTGCTGTGGCCTCCGATCCGGGAAGTAGCCGGGGCTACCGCTGCACCGGCAAGTCTCTGCGCGGATGGACAACGGAAGGCCGAGCTTTTCTGGGTCTTCGAGCTCTGCCTCTCCGACGAGGAGCGGCTTTTCCTGATCGTGATGTTCGCCGGCGCCCTGGGAGGGCTCGTCCACTCCCTGCGCTCGTTCTACTGGTACGCCGGGAACCGGAAGCTCGTGCTGAGCTGGGCCGGCTTCTACATCACGCTGCCGGTCCTCGGCGCCACGATGGCGACCGTCTTCTACGTGGTGGTGCGCGGCGGCTTCTTCTCGCCGCAGTCCGAGATCTCGGACACCAGCCCATTCGGCTTTGCCGCGCTTGCGGCGCTGATCGGCATGTTCACCGAGCAGGCCTCGGAGAAGCTCAAGGAGATCACCGAGACCCTCTTTTCCAAGGCACCCACGGGGAAGGACCAGGCCGAGCCGAGCCCGGCGGCGCCGGCCGTGAGCACGGTCTCGCCGGTCCAGGGAGCACAGGCAGGCGCCACGCCGGTGACGGTCACGGGGAAAGGCTTCGCCCAGGGAGCGGCCGTGACATTTGGCGGACAGGCCGCGGACAACGTCCAGGTGGCGAGCGACGGCGCCTCGCTCACGGCCGACACGCCGGCCGCGGCTGCGCCCGGCGCGGTAGACATCGAGGTGACGAACCCCGACGGCAAGAAGGGTTCTCTGGCGGGCGGCTTCACCTACGTGTAGGAAGCAAAGAACACCACAAAGGCGCGGTCGCTCGGCGCGAGCTCCAGGCCCGCGAGATCCTCAGGCCGCGCCCAGAGCAGGGCTTCGTGCTCCAGGGCGACCGGCTCGCCCGCGATCTCCACGGGGTAGAACTCGACGACGAAAGGGGAGCCGGGGTCGGGGAGCTCGAAGAGCCGCTCGCCCACGGCGAGCACCTCCACCGCCAGCTCCTCGGCCAGCTCGCGGCGCGCCGCGTCGGGGATCGACTCGCCGGGGAGCAGCTTGCCCCCGGGAAACTCCCACAGCCCGGCGTGGCGCTTGCCCGCCGGCCGGCGGCAGAGCAGCAGCCGTCCCCCGCGCTCGATGACCGCGGCGACGACCCGGGTGAATTCGATTTCCAATGGCATCCTTCTTGGATGCGTACTATCGTACGAAGCCGTCAGGAAGTCACGGGACGTCGAGGAGATCGGAAACGATGGCACGTTCGTGGAAAAGATGCATCGCAGGCGCCCTCGCCCTGGTTTCGCTGCTGGCCGGCCCGGCCGCAGCGTGGCAGGAGCCCGGCGAGAAGCTCGCGGCGGCGGCCGATCTGAAGAAGCTCAGCATCGAGGAGCTGATGGAGATCGACGTCACCTCGGTGTCGCGGCGGGCCGAGCGCCTGAACGAGGCGGCCGCGGCGATCATCGTGATCACCCAGGAAGAGATCCGGCGTTCGGGCGTGACCAACCTCCCCGAAGCGCTGCGCCTGGTCAACTCGCTCCACGTCGCCCGCCAGAATCAGCGCACCTGGGCGGTCAGCGCCCGCGGCTTCAACATCCCGACCGCCAACAAGATGCTGGTGCTGATCGACGGCCGCAGCGTCTACACGCCGCTGTTCTCGGGCGTGTTCTGGGACGTGCAGGACACGCTCCTGGAGGACGTCGAGAGGATCGAGGTCATCCGCGGCCCGGGCGCGACCCTGTGGGGAGCCAACGCGGTCAACGGCATCATCAACGTCATCACCAGGCCGGCTGCCGACACGCAGGGCGGGCTGGTCACCGCGGGCGCCGGCAACGAGGAGAAGGGTTTCGGCGGCGTGCGCTACGGCGGGACGCTCGGCGAGACCGGCCACTACCGCGCCTACGGCAAATACTTCAACCGCGACTCGATGGTCCTGGTAAACGGCTCCGACGCTCGCGATCCCATGTGGATGGGGCAGGGGGGCTTCCGCGCCGACTGGAAGACCGCCGGGCCCGATGGGCGAGATTCCTTCACCTTCCAGGGGGACGCTTATACCGGCCGCGTCGGCGAGCCCACCCGCGACGACAGCAACGTCGACGGCGGCAACCTGCTCGGCCGCTGGTCCCGAACCTTGTCCGAGGATTCCAACCTGGAGCTTCAGGTCTACTGGGACCGCACCCATCGCTACATCCCGGATTCCTTCGAAGAGCATCTGGACATCATGGACCTCGACTTCCAGCACCGGCTCCCCGTGGCGGAGCGGCACGACCTGGTCTGGGGCTTCGGCTACCGCCATCACGCCGACCGGGTGGAAAACAGCCGGACCATCGCCTTCCTGCCGGCCCGCGAGGACTTCGACCTGTTCAGCCTCTTCGCCCAGGACGAGGTCTCGCTCCTCGACGACCGCCTGGTGCTGACCGCCGGGACCAAGCTGGAGCACAACGACTCCACCGGGCTGGAGGTCCAGCCGAGCGTGCGCGCCGCCTGGAAGGCGAGCGACCGGCGCACGCTCTGGGCCGCCGTCTCCCGCGCCGTGCGCACCCCGACCCGCATCGACGAGGACTTCGTCGCCTTCCTGCCCAACGGAGAGGTTCTCCTCCAGGAGAGCCCCGCCTTCGAGTCCGAGGAGGTGCTCGCCTGGGAGCTCGGCTACCGCATTCAGCCCCACCCGGAGCTTCTGCTCGACGTCGCCGCGTTCTACAACGTCTACGACAGCCTGCGCAGCCAGGAGCCGCCCGCGGGCAGGCCGTTCCCCATCACGCTCGCCAACAAGCTGGAGGCGGAGACCTGGGGGCTCGAGCTGAGGAGCAACCTCCAGCCGGTCCAGGGCTGGCGGCTGCAGGTGGCATACGCCTGGCTGGACAAGGACCTCCACCTCGACCCGGACAGCCGCGACCCCACGCGCGGCGTGGCCGAGGGCAACGATCCCGAGCACCGCTTCCTGTTGCGGTCCAGCCACGACCTGCCGGGCGGGCTGGAGCTGGACGGCTGGCTCCGTCACGTCGGCGAGCTGCCCTCTCCGGCCGTCGACAGCTATACCGAGCTGGATCTCCGTCTGGGCTGGCGGGCCTCGGACTCCCTCGATCTCTCCCTGGTGGGGCAGAACCTCCTGAACGAGTCGCACGCGGAGTTCGGCCCGGCCACGGCGTTCCGGGAAGAGGTCGAGCGCAGCTACTACGGGAAAGTGACATGGCGCTTCTGAGGAAGATCCTCATCCTCCTGTTGCTCATGGCCGCCCCCCTGCGGGCGCAGGCGCCGGAGTACGACCTCAAGGCGGCCTTCCTCTTCAACTTCGCCAAGTTCGTGGAGTGGCCGGCGAGCGCCTTTGACGGGGAGCGCGCGCCGTTGTCGATCTGCGTCTACGGCGAGGATCCGTTCGGCCCCACCCTCGACGCGGTGGTCCAGGGCGAGCGCGTGGGCGAGCGGAGCCTCCTGGTTCAGCGGCCGGACAGCCTCGACGACTTGGAAGAGTGCCACGTCCTCTTCGTCGCCCGTTCGCAGAAGGACCGGCTGAGAGATGTGATGGCGGAGGTCGAGGACAAGCCGGTCCTGACCGTCGCCGACATGGACGGCTTCCTGCGCGCCGGCGGCGTCATCAACTTCATCCTGGAGGGCAGCAAGGTCCGTTTCCTCATCGACCAGGAGGCGGCAGGGCGCAGCGGCCTGCAGATCAGCTCCAAGCTGATGCGTCTGGCAGTCAACACCGGGGGACGATGAGGCTCCTCCTGCGGGATCTGCCCATCCGGCGCAAGCTGATGGTGATCCTGATGATCGCCACCGGCGGCGCGCTGCTGCTGGCCGGCGCGGGCCTGCTCACGCTCGACTTCTTCCGCTTCCGCCGCGAGATGGTCACCGACCTGGAGACGCTGGCGGAGATCGTGGCCCAGAACAGCACGGCGTCGCTCAGCTTCCACGACCCGATCGCGGTCGAGGAGACGCTGGCGGCGCTCAGCGCCAAGCCTTCGGTCCTCTGCGCCGCCGTCTACGACGAGCAGGGAGTCCTCTTCGGGACATGGCCGCGGGAGGACCCGAAACCGGACTTCCCGCCCCGGCCCGGGTCCGAAGGCTACGAGTTCCGGCAGGACTCTCTAGCCATGTTCGAGCCTGTAATCCTGGATGGCGAGAGGATCGGCACCGTCTACGTGGAGAGCAGCCTGAGCGAGATCTCGAAACGGCTCCGGTTCCGGTTCTTCACCATGGCCTCCGTGTTCCTGGTGTCGGCCCTGGCCGCCCTGGCGCTGTCCTCGGGCCTCCAGGGCCTGATCTCCAAGCCCGTCCTCCATCTGTCCGAGACCGCCCGCGCGGTCTCCGAGGGCAACGACTACTCCCTGCGCGCCGAGAAGCAGAGCGCCGACGAGCTGGGCCGGCTCGTGGACGCCTTCAACCAGATGCTCAGCCAGATCGAGGAGCGCGACACGGAGCTGCAGGCCGCCAAGGACGACCTGGAGCACCGCGTCCAGGCCCGCACCCGCGAGCTGCGGGTGGCCAACGACGAGCTGCAGCAGAGCAACCGCGAGCTCGACGACTTCGCCTACATCGCCTCCCACGACCTCAAGGAGCCGCTGCGGGGCATCCACAACTACTCCATGTTCCTGCTGGAGGACTACGCCGGCAAGCTCGACGCCGAGGG
>DASUNJ010000830.1:0-18276 GCA_036277235.1 Thermoanaerobaculia bacterium
AAGCGGCTGTACCAGCCTCCCTTCTGGCCCCAGAAGGTGCGCTGGAGCTGGCCGCTCGCCTCCTCGAATCCGACCTGCGGCATGAAGCCGCTGTCCGCCCGGAACTCGTCGGCGATCGAGTTGTAGGCCGCGCGCCACATCCAGTTGCGGGTGGTGTGCGCGTACTCGCCGATCCAGGCCTCGCCGTTGAACGCACCGACGCTCTGGCGCAGGCTGCGGGCGAGATCCAGCGGGTAGTCGGTGCGCGAGCCCAGCGCCTGGAAACGGATCGTGTCGACGGGCGTGATGCGGACGCTGCCGTCCACCCCGTAGACCTGGTTCGAGTAGTCGTCGCCGTCCCGGCCGGCGTAGAGGACGCCCAGGGTCGAGGTCTCGCCGATGTCGCGGCGGTAGCGTGCCACGCCGGTGCGCACATCTTCATCCAGGAACGCCACGGTCGAGCTCTCGCGGCCGGGGACGAGCAGGGCGTTGACCCGGTCCTCGGTGAGGAAGGCGCCGAAGGCGTTCTCCTCTTCCTTGCCGGTCAGCTTGAGCCCGAACTTGGGATCGAAGACCGTGCGGGTGAAGACGGCGTTGTACGCGGTGGTGAAGAAGTCGGCCCCTTCCAGGAAGAACGGGCGCTTTTCAGGGAAGGAGAGGGCGAAGCGCTCGTTGACGTCGAGCACGGCGAAGTCGGCTTCGACCTGGGAGAAATCGGGGTTGACCGCCGCGTTGAGGCTCACGTTCGGGCTGATGCCCCAGCGCACGGAGAGGCCGGCTTCGACGTCCTCGTCGCCGCTTTCGATCGGCCGCGTCAGGGTCGGCCGGGCGTCCGTGCGCTTGGAGGTCAGCGTCGGCGTGGTCTCCAGGTTGTAGCCCGCTTGGAGCTTGCGGAAGCCGGTGACCGTCTCGTACTGGCAGACCTGGCAGTCCTGCTGCCGGTTGTTCCAGGTCGAGCGGAGCTGGTGTACCACCGAGCGCGGGTAGGTGCGCTGGGCGAGGAAGCCCCAGGTCTGCTCTTCCGAGGCGCGGGGGAAGCGGATCTGCTTCAGGGGCAGCGCGATTTCGACGACATAGCCGTCGGGCGTGATCTGTCCCTTGGAGTCCCAGATCGCGTCCCAGGACCAGTCCTCGGTTTCCTCGATGTCGCTGACCGTGCCGTCCATCTGCACGCCGAGCGGGTTGGCCCGGAACTGGAAGGCGCGGCGCTGGTCGTTGAAGGTGTCGATGTAGAAGCCCACGCTGTCGTCGAGGAAGGCCGTGTCGCGGTCGGCCAGGTAGGCGCGGATCTGGCCCGGGTTCGGGTCGTGCGCCCGGAAGCCCACGTAGAGGTTGTCGTCGTCGAAGGTGACCAGGCACTCGGTGGCCACCGGCGGCTCGGCGTTGTCGCGCGGTGCCCACTCGTGGGTCAGCGGCACCACCGTCGCGTCGGCCCAGGCCGCCTCGTCGAGCAGGCCGTCCACCCGGATCGGCGAGGTCGCGGCGCGGATGGCGTGCTGCTGCTTGGGCGGGAGCCCCGCGGGGGTAGCCTGCGGGTCCTGGGCCGATGCCGCCGATACCGCGGCCGGAAGGACGGCGAAAGCGAGAAGGAACGTCACCAGCCGGATGCGAGGTCTCTTCTGGCGCAAGCGAGCTCCTCCCTGAAAGGGATGGTTTGTTGCTAGGGAGATGTCCGTGCGACGAAGTATAGAGCCGAGCCGATGCGCCGCAGCAACGCCTGCGGCCGGGTGAGGTGGACGTAGTGCGAGCCGACCAGCCGGCGCAGGACGCCGCCCCACTCGCGGACCTCGAAGCCGGCCGCGGCCAGCTTGCGCAGCCAGAAGTGCCGCGACTCCTTGGTGACGTGGGTCGGGTCCTTGTCGAGGAGGGTGACGAGCCAGCCGAGCGGCCCGTCGTACACCGGCACGACGGCGATCAGGTGGCCGCCAGCCGCCAAGCCCGCGCGGATCGCGCGCAGGGCTTCGTCGAGATCGGGCAGGTGCTCGAGCACGTCCCACGCGACGACGACGTCCGGGGCATCCGGGGACTCGCCGCCCAGGGTCTCGGTGGAGCCCACGCGCAGGCTGTTCAAGCCGGTGCGCCGGCGGGTCTGCTCGACGCCGTAGTCGTTGATGTCGCAGCCGGAGCACTCGTACTCGGAGCGCACGGTTTCGAGGAACAGGCCGAGGCCGACACCGAGCTCGAAGAGCCGCGCGCCGGGCGCGACATGGCGCCGCAGCAGCCCGCGGTAGAACCCGAGCTTGTGCGCCGGGTTCTGCGCCCCGTAGTCGGGGTAGTTTTCGGCGTAGTAGGCCTCCGCCTCTCCGGCTCGAGCCGTGCTCACAACGACAGGCGCCTCCGGACGAGCAGCCGCAGCGTCTCCCTGATGGTGCGCGCTACGTGCATCTTGCTGCGCCCCTCCTTGCGGTCGTAGCGCAGGATGAGCGGCACCTCGCTGAAGATGGCGCCCTGCTCCCGCAGGCGCAGCAGGATGTCGACCATGCAGGCAAAGCCGCGTTCCGAGATGAACTCGTGGCCGTGCCTCTCGATGAGCTGCATCAGCATGCCGGCGCGGTAGGCCCGGTAGCCGCAGGTGTAGTCGCGCACGCCGGGGGTGGGGAAGACGGTGCGGAACAGCAGCGAGGCCCCCCGCGAGAGCGCCCGGCGGAAGAGCGTCAGGCCGCGGACGTAGCTGCCCTCGCGGTAGCGGCTCGCGATCACCACGTCGTTGCCCTCGCGGATCAGGCGCGTCATGCGGAACACGAGGCCGGCCGGATGGGTGTTGTCGGCGTCCATGACGACGACGATCTCCTCGGGCCGTGCCCGCTCGACGGCGGCGAGCAGGCCGGTGCGCAGGGTCTCGGCCAGGCCGCGGTTCGCGGGCTGGTCGAGGAGCAGGACGCGGCCGGTGCTCTCATAGCTGCGCACGACCTCGGCCGTGGCGTCGGTGCTGCCGTCGTTGACGACCAGGATCGTGAATTCGGGATAGTCGGACCCGAGCTCCCGCAGCAGGGTCTCGAGCAGTTGGCCGATCGAGGCCTCTTCGTTGTAGGCGGGCAGCACGACCCAGAGTCGAAGCGCCCGGGCCGGAAATTCGTGCACGTTGTATTTCGCCCTTGCTCCCATCAAGTGCTCCCATCAAAGCGCGGGGGAGTGGAGATTGTACCGCAGATGCGCAAGCGATAGGCTTGGAGGATCATGCAGCTCGACGCAGCGTCAGGACCGGGCGCCGGCCCGGTAGATGAGAGACTCGTGCGCAGGCTCCTGCTCGCGGTGCTGGCCGTGGCGTTCGCCGTCCGGCTGTGGCTGCTGTTCGTGCTGCCGCGCTACTACGACGACCACTACGTCCTCAACAACATCTCCACGTTCCTCGCCGGCTCGCTGCGGCCCAGGCACTCCTACTACGGGACCCTCTCCTGGCTCCCCCAGGCGATCGTTCTCGGGCTGATGGACTTCCTGTACTCGCTGACCGGGATCGACGCCTTCCGGGTCCACGGCATGCGGGTCGAGGGGTTCACGATCGAGGCCTTCCGGGTCACGAGGCTGTTCGTGGTCGGCTACTCCCTGCTGAGCATCGTGATGATCTACAAGGTGGGCCGGCGCCTGTTCTCGCCCGCGGTCGGCGTGATCGCGGCCGCGGTGCTCGCCGCCTATCCGCAGCACGTGCGGAGCGCGGGCCAGCTCAAGCCCGACATGCTGGCGCTGCTGTTCACCCTGGTCACGCTCTATTGGACGGCGGCAGCCGCCCGGGACCCGCGGCTCTCGCGGTTCCTGCTGGCCGGCGTGGGCGTTGGCCTGGCCACCGCGGCCAAGTACACGGGCGCGTCGTCCGCCCTGCCGCTGACCCTCTGGGCCCTTTGGTCCGGATTTCGCGACCGGCGCCGGTGGGGCTGGCTCGCATTCGCCGGCCTCACCTCGGTGGCCACCTTCTTCGCGCTGAACCCCTGGGTCGGCACGGTCCTCCGCTTCGTGTTCCGGCTCTCCGGCTTCTACGAGAACAAGGCC
The DNA here is from genome assembly GCA_036277235.1 of Thermoanaerobaculia bacterium. Taxonomy (GTDB): domain Bacteria; phylum Acidobacteriota; class Thermoanaerobaculia; order Multivoradales; family UBA5704; genus DATMER01. Next base: position 3,964 of record DASUNJ010000830.1, read on the forward strand.
CGCGTGGCCCGCAGCGACCACATGGTGGTCCTGCGCCGCGAGCTCGACTTCGTGGCCATCCAGCACGGCTGGGTGCTCCTGGCCTTTCTGCTGCTCGGCATCGCCATGCTGCTCTACCGCCTGTGGCGCGGGCCCGACGAACAGGCGCGGGTCGCGGCGTTGCTGCCGCTGACCCTCTGCCTGGGCTACCCCGCGGCCCATGCCGCCGGCATGACCTTCTTCCGCAGCCAGAACCTGTTGCCGGCGATGGCGGGGATGGCTCTCGTCTGCGCCTACGCGATCGCCCGCTGCGGCGAATGGATCTTCCGGCGCCGCGATCTGCGCCCGTTCATCCTGATCGCGCCGGTCGTCCTGCTGCTGGTGCCGCCGGTCCACTACACCTACATCCGGCTCGTGCGCCGCACGTGGTCCGTCGCCGAAAAGGCCCTGCGCGCGCGGCTCGCCCCTCTCTCCACCCGCCACGTGGCCTACGAGCCTGCGGATGCCAGGCTCGGCCTTTCGGACGGCTGGATGGCCACCGCCAGGACCGGGGTGCCGAGCCTGGCCGCGCTCCCTCCGGCCTGGCTCGACCTCACGGACGCCGAGGTGTTCCCGATCTCGCGGACCCAGGGAGACTTCTACCGCAGCCGGGAGCAGAAGGTGCCCCGGGGATGCCGCGTGGAGGTCCGCCCGAAGCTCTTCCGCAGCCGGGGAACGCCGCTCCTCCTGGTCCTCCATCCGTGGAAGACAAACGGGCGCTCGGTCCCGATCGGCCTGGAGCGCTCCGGCGATTCAGGCCTGTCCGCCCGTCTGCCCCCCGGTCTTGCCGCGGGCGAGGTCGTGTCGTTCGAGCTCGTGCGCCCCACGAGGGAGAGGTCCGCGAAAGAGGTGCTGTTGCAGCCTGTCGGCTTGAGCCTGCCGCTCCAGTACGCCGGCCGGCACGGCAGGAAGACGCGGTTCCTGACCCCGCGCTTCCGCTCCACCGGCGGCCTTGCCGAAATCCGGCTTTCCGCCTCCGGACGGGCGGATCCGCAGACTTTCGAGCTGCGGCTGTGGCGCTGGTCCGAGGACCGGACGGCTTGCGGAGTGGAGTAGCTTTCTAAGACTCGCTCGTCCTCTTCAGCTCCAAGGTACGCCGCAGGATTGGCAGCGCCGCCCTGTCCTTGTCCCGGTCCGCTTGCTCCTTGGACTCGATCACCGCGTCCAGATTGAGGCAGCGCACCCGCAGCTCGCCGACCATCCGCTCGTGGGTTCTCCCCACAAGGTGCTCGTATGTCATGGCTTTGCCGATCGTGGCGAGCACGTCGAGCGGTCCCGCTTTGGTGATGAGCTGGTGCAGGCGCAAGGTGGCCAGCTTGATCTCGTCCGGCACGAGATGCCGGCCTGCCGGGTCGAAATAGCGGGCCTCGAGCTCCCGCGCCGCCGCCAGGAGGCGGGCGCGGTTGTCAGGCGCCGGATTGGGGACGATGTCGAGGTCGAACGTCGAGACCGGCGCTCCTTCCAGGATCGCGGCCACTCCGCCGACGACGATGTGCTCGACCTGGTGGCGGGCGAGGATTTCCAGAATGTCGAGGTACCTAGGAGCGCTGTCCATTCCGGAGCGCGTAGGTGCTGTCCACAAAGCCCTGAGCCACGGCCAGGCGCTCAGTCGATGTCAGGCTCAGCATCCAGAGGATGAGCGCATCGTCCGGTCCGGACCCTGGAGGAACGGAGGACGTGTCCAGTGGCCGGTCAGGCTTTCCCGGGATCGCTTCCTGGCTCATGTGCCGATGGTACAACAGACCCCCTCCGATCCAGGAGGGCTTAGAATGCGTCCTCCGGAAGGAGGATTCATGTGTGTGAGAACGATCGCAACGTCCGCCCTGGCGCTGGTCCTGGCCGCCCAATCGGCGGGAGCTGACCCGGTGAAATTGCGGCAGCAGGTGCGCGCCTGGCGCATGGCGCACGAGAAGGAGGTGGTCGGCGAGCTGTCCGGCCTGGTGGCCCTGCGCAATGTCGCCTCCGACCGCGCCGACATCCAGCGCAACGCCGACCTCCTGATCGAGATGCTGCGCAAGCGCGGGGTCCAGGCGCGGCTGCTCGCCGCCGGAGGCTCCCCTCCGGCCGTCTACGGCGAGCTGCCTGCTCCCGGAGCCAAGCGCACGGTGGTCTTCTATGCCCACTATGACGGCCAGCCGGCCGACCCGGAGGATTGGGGAGGAGCCGATCCCTGGAAGCCGGTGCTGCGGACCGGCGCTCCGGGGCCGGACACCAAGGACGTGGACCTCGCCTCGGCTCCGACTCCCCTCAATCCGGAGTGGCGGCTCTACGCCCGGTCCGCCAGCGACGACAAGGGGCCGATCGTGGCCATGCTGGCCGCCTTGGACGCCCTGAAGGCGGCCGGGGTGAAGCCCTCCGTCAATATCAAGATCTTTCTGGAGGGGGAGGAGGAGGACGGCTCCACCCACCTGACGAGCATCCTCGAGGAGCACCGCGACGTCCTCAAGGCGGACGCCTGGATCCTCGCCGACGGGCCGGTCCACCAGACCCGCAAGATGCAGGTCGTCTTCGGCGCCCGCGGGGTCATGGGGCTGGAAGTGACGACCTACGGCCCGGCGCGGGCCCTGCACAGCGGCCATTACGGGAACTGGGCGCCCAATCCGGCGGCACTGCTCGTCGAGCTGCTCGCCGGCCTGCGGGGGCCGAACGGCGAGATCCGGATCGCCGGCTTCCAGGACGACCTGCGGCCGTTGAGCGAGAGCGAGAAGGCGGCCTCCGCGGCCATGCCCCCGGTCGAAGACGCGCTGCGCCAGGAGCTGGCGGTGGGTTGGACCGAAGGAGGGGATGGGCGTCTCCAGGACCGCATCATGCTCCCGGCGCTCAACATCCGCGGTCTCCAGGCAGCCCAGGTGGGGAAGGGTGCGCGCAACGCCATCCCCACCGAGGCAGCCGCCTCCATCGACTTCCGCCTGGTCCCGGACCAGACGCCCGAAAAGGTGCGCGAGCGGACCGAGGCCCACGTGCGGACCCTCGGGTTCCACGTGGTCCACGAAGCTCCGGACGCGGAGACGCGGCGCGCCCATCCCAAGGTCGTGCGCTTCCAATGGGACGACGGCTATGCCGCGGCCCGCACTTCGATGGACCTGCCGGTCTCCCGGGCGGTGGCGAAGGCGATCGAGGCGGTACAGGGAGAGCCGCTGATTCAGGTGCCCATGCTGGGCGGCAGCGTGCCCATGACGATGTTCACGGACACCCTGAAGGTGCCGGTGATCATCGTGCCGATCGTGAACCACGACAACAACCAGCACGCGGCGCACGAGAACCTGCGGCTGCAGAACCTGTGGGACGGGATCGAGGTCTTCGCGGCGCTGTTCGCCGGGCTCGACTGGTGAGTTGGCCCGGCTTTTGTATCCTACCGGGCATGTCCGCCTGATGCGGGCCGTTTGGAGGATACGACCATGTCATCTTCGTTCAACGTCTACCTGATAGGCTTCATCGTCCTGATCATCGGGCTCGCGCTGGGTGCGTATCTGCTGGGCGCGCCGCCGATGTGGATTGGAGTCGGGGTCATCTGCCTGATTGGCATCGGCATCCTGAGCGCCGTCAAGAAGACTCAGGCGCGCACGCCCCCGCCGACGAACCCGCCTTCCGGCACGAACTTCCGCTGAGAAAAGGACCAAAGGGACCTGAAGGACCAAAAGGACGAAGAGTCCTCCGGTGTCCTTTAGGTCCTTTGAGTCCTTTACGTCCTTGATCCGCCGCCCCTACAGCACCGTCTCGCGCACCACCTCGTCCATGGTGGTGACGCCGTCGCGGATCTTCTGCAATCCGCTCATGCGCAGGGTCATCATGCCGTTCTGGATGGCTTTCTGGCGCAGCTCGAAGGAGCTGGCGCCGGAGAGGATCATCTCGCGCATCTCGTCTTCGACCTCCAGCACCTCGTAGAGGCCGACGCGGCCCTTGTAGCCGGTGTTGCTGCACCGGTCGCAGCCGCGTCCGCGGAAGAGCTTGAGGGTGCGCGACTCGTGCTCCGAGAAGCCGGCGCCGACCAGGGCCGCGGGGGGCACTTCCGCCGGCTCCTTGCAGAAGGTGCAGATGCGGCGGACGAGCCGCTGCGCCACGATCAGGTGTACCGACGTCGCCACCAGGAAGGGCTCGATGCCCATGTTCATCATGCGGTTGATGGTGGACGGCGCATCGTTCGTGTGCAGGGTCGAGAGCACGAGGTGGCCGGTCATGGCTGCCTTGATCGCCACCTCGGCGGTCTCGAAGTCGCGGATCTCGCCGACCAGGATGATGTTCGGGTCCTGGCGCAGGAACGAGCGCAGCGAGGCCGCGAAGTTGAGGCCGATGTTCTCCTTCATCTGCACCTGGTTGATCCCGGTGAGGTTGAACTCCACCGGGTCCTCGGCGGTGATGATGTTGACTTCGGGCGTGTTGATGCGCTGCAAGGCCGAGTAGAGCGAGTTCGTCTTGCCCGAGCCGGTGGGGCCCGTGACCAGCACCATGCCGTAGGGGCGCAGGATGGCGGCCTCGAACTTGCGCAGCGATTCCACCTCGAAGCCCAGCTTCGTCATGTCGAGCATGAGCTTGTCCTTGTCGAGCAAGCGCATGACGATCTTTTCGCCGAACAGCGTGGGCAGGACCGAGACGCGGTAGTCGAGGTCCTTGGTCTTGCCGGAGATCTTGGTCTTGATCTTGATGCGGCCGTCCTGGGGCATCCGCTTCTCGGCGATGTCCAGCTTCGCCATGATCTTGCAGCGGCTGGTGATCGCCTCCTTGAGCTTGAGCGGCGGCCGCATCATCTCGTAGAGGATGCCGTCGATCCGGTAGCGCACCCGGTAGTCCTTCTCATACGGCTCGATGTGGATGTCCGAGGCGCCGCGCTTGATGGCGTCGGTGAGGATCAGGTTCACGAGCTTGACCACGGGGGCCTGCTCGGACTCCTCCTCGAGCGTGGCGAGGTCGAGGTCCTCCTCCTCGTCCAGGACCTCCAGGTCGCTGCCCGATTCCTCGGACAGGTCCTCCATGACCTTCTTCAGCTCGATGGCGTGCGTCGAGCCGTAGTACTTGTCGATGGCCGCGCGGATCGCGCTCTCGGAGGCCACGACCGGCTCCACGCGGTAGCCGGTCATGAACTTCACGTCGTCCATCGCGAACACGTTGGTCGGATCGATCATGGCCACGGTGACCGTGGCGCCGGCCTTGGTGACGGGGAAGATCGTGTACTTGCGCGCGATGTCCGCGGGGATGATCTTGATCACCGCGTCCTCGATGTCCATGTTGTTGAGGTCGACGGACGGGACCTTGAACTGCTCGGACAGGGCATCGACGAGCTGGCGCTCGGTGATGTGCCCCAGCTTGATCAGGTTGGTGCCGAGGCGGCCTCCCTGGTCCTTCTGGTGCGCGAGCGCTTCCTGAAGCTGCGCCTGGTTGATCCGGCCGGACTTGACCAGGAGCTCGCCGAGCTTGTCGGGGGCGTTGCTCGCGGCGGGCTTTCTGGCTGCTGCTTCTGGTGGTGCCATGAAATCTCCTGCTCCGCCCCGCCCATGGGCGAGGTACAGCCGTGCGTCTCCTCGTCTGGATCTACGGGGCGCAGTTTAGCAGTTCCGTTGCTCGCTGCGCCACCTGATCCGCCGGGATGTCCAGCAGGCAGGCCTTGGTCTCGTCGAAGCGGCGGTAGCAGAAGCTGCAGGGCAGGAGCTTCCAGAGGGCGCGCTCCGGCGCGCCATAGGGGCCGTGCCGGGCGGGATCGGTGGGACCCATGAGCATCAGGACCGGGGTGCCCAGGGCGTGGGCGAGATGGGTGGGGCCGGAGTCGCCCCCCATCACCAGGCGCGCCCGGCGGAGCAGCGTCGCCAGGGTGGGGAGGTCCGCCGGCATCGTCCGGACCGCGCCGCCGCCGGCGGCCTCGACCTCGGACGCCAGCCCCTCCTCCCCAGGGGCGACGGGCACCCAGGTGGGGAGACCGGTCGCCTCCCGCAGCCGGCGGGCGACCTCGCCCCAGCGCTCCGGCGGATAGCGTTTGCTCGGCCAGCCGGCGCCGGGATGGATGAGGAGGAACGGCGGCTCCGGAATCTCTGGTTCGTTTTGGAAGATCTTCGAGCCGCCGAAGTCGGCAGGCTCCAGGGGGATACCGAGGGGGGTCAGGATGGAGAGGGCCCGGTCTACCGCATGCGTCCCGTGGATCTCGACCGGCTCGCTGATCCAGAACGCGCTCGACGGCTCCCGCCGCCCGGGCCTGGCCGGGCCGATCCGGCGGTCGCAGAGGGTCAGGGCGGAGAGGAACCCCGCCTTGTGGTTGCCCATGAGGTCGAGGGTCACGTCGGGAGCGAAGCGGTCGAGGGCGTCCCGGAAGGCGGCGATCTCGCGCCGGGTCTCCGGGGAGAACGGCCTCTTCCGCCACGCGCGGAGGCGGACGACGAGCAGCTCGTCCAGGTCGGGGTGCCCGGCGAGCACCGGGGCCATGGCCCCCTCGATCACCCAGCCGATCTTCGCGCTGGGGAAATGCCGGCGCAGGGCCGTGAGCACCGGCAGGCAGTGCACCACGTCGCCCAGGGCGCTGGTGCGGATGAGGAGGACGTTCAACCCCTCACCCCCTGGGCCCCTCTCCCATCGAGCATGACCGGACGAGTGTACTACTCGCGGCCGATTTACGCCGCCGGTCGGACTTCATCGTCCGGAGACAGGTCTGTGGGTTTCTTTCGACTTTCCCTCAGCTCCTTGTCGACGTTCCGGTTGGCCTCGTCCCAGATCCTGCGCGGGACTGTCGGCGACTCGTCACTCAAGGCGGTCCAGCGTTTGCGGAAGTCCTCGACCCACTCCTCCAAGTCCTCATCGCTGCTCGGCGGGAAGGCCGTTTTCTGCTCGATCTCCTTGAGCAGGGAGCCGAAACGAGCCCCTGCCCTGGAGTGCTTCTCGGCTCGCGCCGTGTAGCCGAAGAACGTCTGGGCAGAGGCCAGCACGGCGGCGAGGATGCTGATCGTTCCGACGACGGCCTTCGACAGGGGACCCGGGTCTTGGCCGATGGCGGCAAATATGCTCGTTCCGGCGATGGTCGACAACATGACCAGGGGGAACCCGAGAAGGTAGTGGGAGTGGGCGCAGCTCGTCGCGGCATTGTAGTGTCCGACCATTGCCACTTTCACACCCCGCGTCCACCGGGAGAGGAGCTCCTCGCGTGCGTGCCCGTTGTCCATTGCCATCATGTACCTCCTATGTGCTGTCTTGGGAGCCTCGGAGCCCGTTGCCCGGGCGCCTGGGCGTTCCGAGCTGCCGCAGGAGATCGCGGATAAGCTGGCGCGACCGGCGGGCCCCTTCCAAGAGTGACTCCGGGCTTCCATTGCTTTCGAATTCGAGGACGATGGTCCCCTCGAATCCGATTTCCGAGAGGAGCGTCAGCGTGTGCCGCCAGTCGATCGTCCCTTTCCCGAGCGGCAAGTGGTCGTCGCGTTCGCCGTGGTTGTCGTGGGCGTGAACCATTCTCATCAGCCCGGAGAACCGGCGGATCATGCCGTGCAGGTCGCCGGAGAGATGAGCGTGGCCGATGTCCAGGCAAAGGCCCAGGTTGCCGGCGTCCAGGGCGCCGGCGAACCAGAGCAGGTCGCTGGCGCTGCCGAAGAGGAGGTGGGACAGCTTGTTCTCAAGCACGAACCCAATGCCGAGCTCGGTACAGCGCTGGGAGATCCCCTTCAGGGCGTCCGTGGCGAGGCGGCGCCTTTGGTAATGCTCCTCAGCCGTCCCGTGGATCTCCGCCTCGGGTCCCGGGTGCACGACGAAGAAGCGCGCCTGCAACCGCGCTGCGGCCTCGGCTGCCTGCATCATCTCCCGTAGCGAGCGGCTCCTCTTCTCCTCGTCCGGGTGGGAGATGTCGATGCTGTCGGCGAACGGGGCGTGAAAGGAGTAGGCCTCCATCTGCAGATCGCGCAGGCGGCTTGCCACCTCCTCCACCTCGGCCGTGTCGTGATAGTTCAGGTGGTCGCGATAGGAGCAGACCTCGATCCTGGAAAACCCGCTGCGGAGGATCTCCTCCAGGTGGACGAGGATCTTCTCTTTATAGAAACAACCCGTCGACAGGCCGACGTCCCAGTCACCCATGCGCTCTCCTCCTGATCAGGGATTCCCGAAAATCGCTCAGATTGTGCTGACAATCGAGGTGAAAGCAGAACAGAGCTTCTTTCGCCGACTGGCAATTGAAGCTGACCAGATCGTCTCTCCCCGTGGCGAAGAGCCCCGCGAAAAGCCGGGTATAGAGCTCGGCCCGGCTCTGGGGGTCGTACCTTGGCCAGCCGTCGGCCCAGCCGCGTGCGCGCTCATAGCGGGAGTGGATCAAGCCGGCGACGTGCCGCGGGTGCCAGCCTAGCGCCAGCAGCACGCGCAGCACGCGCTCGATTCCGGAGGGATTGAGCAGCAGGTGATCGGGGCTCTCGAGGATGGTCCGTGCGCAGGGCGGCAGGGAGCCCATCTCCAACTGGTCGTACGTCCCGGCCCAGCGCTCCGGGGGTTCCGGCTCCTCGGCGTAATACCGGTCGTGGAACCTTGCCAGCAAAGAGGCCTGATAGTCGGCGAAGAGGAGCTCCGTCTCGGCCGAGGCTTCCGGAATCTCCAGAGGCGTCCCGCTCTCCAGACGGGCGGCTCGATCAGGGTCGCGCAAGACCGTGATCCCCTCGTGGATCCCAAGTCCCTGGAACGGAACGATGCACATCCCGGGCAGACCGTCCACCGCGTGCGGACCCAGCACGTCACGCTCCTGGAGCGGCTTGAGATAGGGGCTGAACGGGATGCGGATGGTGCGGGAGCTCAGGGGGTCTCCATATTCGGAGATGTCGATGGACACCATTTCCCGGCCGTGCACCTGCGGCCCGACGGCCAGGGCCGTGACTTCGACCGGGAGCTCGCAGAGGGGGGCGGATGCCTCCTTGATGCGATGAGCGACGTACTCCATGAGCATCCCCAGCCCGGCGTGAGCTGCGCCCAGCTCGGGCTCGACGCTCGCGCCGCCGGGTGGATGGGGCCGGGCGTAGAGATCTCTGAGCCCCGGGGTGAGGCGCCCGACTCCAGCCAATCGCGTGAAGGCCGCCGATCCCCGGGCGATCCGCCAGAGAAAATGGTAGCCGCGGCCGCTGAGCAGGACCAGCGGCCGGATCCTGTAGCCCTCCAGCAGCGTCAGGATTCCCGACACGACCGGCTGCTGGACTGCGAAGGTGCGCTCGGGGAAGAGGTAGGGTTCGGCGAGATAGTCGAAGTTGACGTACTCAATGTCCAGGTCGGCGATCAGGGAGGCGCGATCCCAGAGGGAGCGCCGGATCTCCAGTCCGCGCTCCAGCAAAGATCCCAGCTCCGTCGGCGGAACCGGCCCGGTCTGCTCCGCGGGGGAGGTACCCTCGCCCAGAAGATAGACGCAGGTGGCCTCCGCAAGGGAGGACGCGCCCAGGAATTCGGTCATCCGGGCGCGGATATGTGGCTGAGCTCTCACCCCTTCTCCGGCAGCGCCTTCACCTTGGAGATCAGGTCGGAGGTCGCGTGGTCCTTGGGATCGCCCACCAGGGCGGTGCGGCCGCCGTAGGCGCTGACCACCTCGTGCTCGGGGACCCGCTCGGGCGATCCGTAGTCGGTCCCCTTGCAGTGTACGTCCGGCCGCAGCTCGGCGAGAAGGGGCGCTGGGGAGTCCCCCTGGAAGATCACGACGAAATCGACCGGCTCGAGCGCCGCCAGCAGCTCGGCCCGCTCGGCCGCGGGCACCACCGGCCGTCCCGGACCCTTGAGCCGTGCCACCGAATCGTCGTCGTTGATCGCCACGATCAGGGCGTCCCCCTCGGCCCGGGCGGCGCGCAGGTAGCGCAGGTGGCCGACGTGGAGCAGGTCGAAGTGGCCGTTGGCGAAGGCGATCCGCTTGCCATGGGCCTGAAGAGCCCGCACCCGCTGGCGGAGCGCGTCGAGGGTCAGGACCTCGCCCATCGCAGCTCCTCCAGAAGGCCGGGATCGCTTTCCACCGCGTGCCGCAGCTCCTCGCGGGTGAGCGTCGCCGTCCCCATCTTCATGACTACGACCCCGCCGGCATAGTTGGCGAGCAGGGCCGCTTCGAGCGGCGTGGCCCCGGCCGCCAGCGCCAGGGCGAAGGTGCCGATGACCGTGTCGCCCGCCCCGGTCACGTCCGCCACCTGGTCCGTCCCGTGGACGGGAAGATGAACGGCGGATTCCCTCTCGAAGAGGCTCATCCCCTGGCTGCCGCGGGTGATCAGGAGGAAGCGCCCCCCGAGCCGGTCGAGCAGCCCCCGCCCAGTTTCCAGGAGGCGGGGCGAATCGTCGTCGAGTGGCGAGCCAAGGAGCGCCTCGGCCTCCTCCTCGTTCGGCGTGGCCCCGTCGAGCCCATGGAAGTCCCCGAGGCGGAAGCGGCTATCGCAGACCAGGGTAGTCTCCCGACCGAGAGCCTCGCGAATCCGCGGAAGGAGCTCCGGCTCGACCGTGCCGTAGCCGTAGTCCGACAGGATCGCGACCCGGGCCGACCCGGACCAGCTCTCCAGCGCCTCGGCGAAGCGGTCACGCTCACCTCCGGTCAGCGTCAGAGTTTCCTCGATGTCGTAGCGCACGATCTGCTGCTTGATCGAATGCTTGCCGCCGCCCAGGATGCGCACCTTGGTGGGCGTCCGGTAGCCGGAGCGGACCTGGATTCCCTGGGTGGTCACCCCATGCTCGTGAAAGGCGTCGAGGAGCCCGCGTCCGCTGGCATCGTCCCCGACGACTCCCAGAGGGAGGGGCCGGCCGCCGAGGGCGGCGACGTTGGCCACGGCGTTGGCCCCGCCGCCCGGAATCAGCCTCTCCCCCTGGTAGGACAGGATGAGCACGGGCGCCTCCCGGCTGATCCGCTTCGGGGTGCCGGTGATGAAGAGGTCGGCCACGAGGTCGACCAGCATGATCACGGGCTGGCCGGCCATGTCCTCGATCAATCCGAGCAGGCGCCCGGTCGTCGGGAGAGGGAGAGCGGCCATTCCACGGAGTCTATCTGCCTTCTGTCCCGCTTTTGAGCTTTCGGCACACTTTGAATTCGTCCGCCCCCGCCAGGCGGCGGCACATCCAATGAATTTTTGACTGGAGGGAGGCTTGGACATGGACAAAGGCGCCAGCGCGTCTCAGGACACACTTATCAAGCGCGTTGTCATCCTCGGCGGCGGAACGGGCGGGTGGATGACAGCTTCGTATCTCTCGAAAGCTCTCCAGGGCAGCGTGCACATCACGCTCATGGAGGCCCCGACCATTCCCAGGATCGGCGTGGGCGAGGCCTCGGTGCCGAACCTGCAGCGCGCGTTCTTCGACTACCTCGGCATCCCCGAGGACGAGTGGATGCGCGAGTGCAACGCCGCCTTCAAGACCGCGATCAAGTTCGTCAACTGGCAGGCGCCGGCCGAGAACGGCAAGAGCAACCACTTCTACCATCCGTTCGGCCTGCTCCCGAACTGCGACGACGTCCCCCTCTCGCACTACTGGCTGCTCCGCCGGAACGAGGGCAACGCCGAGCCCTACGACTACGCCTGCTTCAAGGAGCCGCCGGTCATGGACGCGAAGCTCTCCCCCCGCCATCTCGACGGGCGGCGAGCGGTCAACTACGCGTGGCACTTCGACGCCCACCTGGTGGCGGAGTTCCTCCGCAAGTTCGCGGTCGGCAAGCAGGGCGTCTATCACGTCATGGACGAGCTCGAAGGCGTGACCAAGGACGCCGACGGGTTCATCACGTCCCTCAAGAGCAAGGGCGGGCTCACGATCGAGGGCGACCTCTTCATCGACTGCTCGGGCTTCCGGTCGCTGCTCATGAACGGGGCGATGGAAGAGCCCTTCCTCGACATGAGCGACTACCTCATGTGCGACAGCGCCGTGGCCTCGGCGATACCCCACGACGACGAGAAGAACGGGATCGAGCCCTACACCTCCGCGATCGCCATGAATTCGGGGTGGACCTGGAAGATCCCCATGCTGGGCCGCTTCGGCTCGGGATACGTCTACTCCAGCCGCTACGCCACGCAGGACGAGGCCGCGCGCGACTTCTGCAAGCTCTGGAACCTGGACCCGGAGAAGACCCCCCTCAACAAGATCCGCTTCCGGGTGGGCCGCAACCGGCGCGCCTGGGTCAAGAACGTCGTGAGCATCGGCCTCTCCTCCTGCTTCCTGGAGCCGCTGGAGTCGACGGGCATCTACTTCACCTACGCCTCGAACTTCTTCCTGGCGAAGCACTTCCCGGACAAGCGCTTCGACCCGGTCCTGATCGACCGCTTCAACAGGGAGATCGAGGTCATGTTCGACGACTGCCGCGACTTCATCCAGGCGCACTACGTGGTGTCGCCGCGGATGGATACGCCGTTCTGGCGGGCGAACAAGACGGAGATCACGCTCTCGGACAACTTCAAGGAGAAGATGGCGACCTACAAGTCCGGCCTGCCGGTGAACCAGCCGAGCTCGGACGAAACGTCCTACTACACCAACTTCGAGAGCGAGTTCCGGAACTTCTGGACGAACGGCAGCTACTACAGCATCTTCGGCGGGCTGGGCCTCGTCCCGGAGAAGCCGATGCCGGCCCTGATGTACAAGAAGGATGCGCGGACCAAGGCGGATCCGCTGTTCGCCAAGGTCAAGGATCAGCAGCGCGAGCTTCTCGCCACGCTGCCCACGACCTACCAGTACCTGAAGCAGCTCCACGCAAAAGAGGCGCCTGAACGCCAGCAGGTACACGAGCTGGCTCAAGCCCACTGAGCCTGATGTTGTAGGGGCGGGGCAAGCCCCGCCCCTACTTTCTCGCGACGGCCAGATCTGGGAAATCGCAGAACAGGCCGTCCACCCCCAGCTCCAGGAACTGCTCCACCTCACGCGCCGCATCCCCTTCGTAGTTCGGAGCGAGGAAGGCAGGATCGCTGCGGAAGGTCCACGGGTGGACCAGCAGCCCGGCGCGGTGGGCATCCTCCACCAGGGAGGTGGGCGGGAGCAGGCGGCCGTCCGGGCCGGCCGGGACGATCAGCCGCTTGTTGGGTCCGATGCCGTCGGCATAGACGGCGATCTCCGCGAGCCCCTCCGGAGCCACCATCGTGTGCGCTCCGTCGTCGAGGAGCTGGATCCGCGGGAGGTCGGTCAGGGTCTTCAGGAGCTTCAGGCTGCCCATCTCGAAGGACTGGAGGAAGACCGCGGCGTCCGGGCCTTGAAAGCCGGCGGCATGGAGGGCCTCAACCATGGGCTCTTCCAAGGGGAGCCCGATCGACCGGAAGTAGGAAGGGAACTTGGTCTCCGGATAGACACCGACGTTCCGGCGCCGGGCGAGGTCGAGGATCTCCTGAAAGGTCGGGATCTCGAACATGCCATTGAATTGCCGGTCGCGGAATTCGAGGCGCTCTCGGGCGCGCAGGGTCTTGATCTCGGCGAGGGTGAAGTCCTCGACGAACCAGCCGGTGACCTCCCGCCCGTCGATCCACTTGGTTCTGCGCCGATTCCCGAGCTCCGGCCGGTCGATGACGTCCGTGGTCCCCGAGATGTCGTTCTCATGGCGGGCGATGAGGACTCCATCCCGCGTGATGACGAGATCCGGCTCGATGAAGTCCGCGCCCATCTCGATGGCCAGCTCGTAGGCCGCGAGCGTGTGCTCGGGCCGGTACCCGCTGGCTCCACGGTGGGCGATGACGAGGGGGCGGAGGGGCATGACAGAGGGAGTTTACTGTTGAAACAATCTGGGTGAGGAAGGACGCGCTCCGGCTCGCGCGCCGCAACTCAAGCGACGGGAGCCGCGAAAACCTGGAGGGGAACCGTTCCCCTCTGGCAAGTCGCGGCCCCCATCCAGGTTTTCGCGGCTCTCCTCTTTCCAAATGCCGCAAAATTCTCTCTACGTGCCGCGAATTGAGCGATATTGGCGGCATCGAGCCGTGACTGCGCCGCCTATACCCATTGCGGTGCCGAGAAGTGGACGCAATTCGCGGCGCCGGTTCAGGTGAATGCCGCGAAATGAATGGTCGGTGCCGCGAATCGTCCAGACAAGGGAGTCCGCTGCGAGGGGTGTGCCGCGTCCTGCTCGAGTTCGCGGCGCGGGAGGCGGGTTTCGCGGCGGACGTTTCCCTCTGGATGGAGCTGGCGCTCAGCTAAGCTCGCGGCATGCGCACCCCCGCCGATCGCCTCCGCGCCCGCATCCGTGCCGAAGGGCCAATTCCCTTCGCGGCATTCATGGAGGAGGCCCTCTACGGCGAACTAGGGTATTACCGGCGCGAGGACGTTCCCATCGGCGAGGAGGGGGATTACGTAACCGGGTCGTCCTTCTCTCCACTCTTCGGGCGTGCCACCGCCAGACTGCTCCGCCGGTTGGACCAGGCGCTCGGCAGGTCAGCGGAT
>DASUNJ010000831.1:0-14985 GCA_036277235.1 Thermoanaerobaculia bacterium
GCTCGACGAGCTGAAGGCCTACGTGGACGCCAACTGGCCGGCGGACCTGGCCGCGAAGCACAAGCCGCCCGCCGCCGATGAATGGGAGCCCCTCCTCGTCGGCGGCTATACGCCGCCCCCGCCGGAGCGCCTCGCCCGGGACATGCGCAACCTCCTGGGCCGGCGCCTGGCCCGCGAAGGGCGGCTTCGGGATGCCCTGGGCTACGTCCTACCCGATCGCCGTCCTGTCCTGGAGCGACTGGCCGGACATGTCGAATCGGGCCGCGACAGGAAGCGCCCGGCTGCGGAGCGCGGACGGGAGCTCTTCCAGGCCGCCTGCCTCACGCGCCACAAGGGCATGTATCTCACCGGCACCGAAGTGGAGCCCGACTGGGCCCTGGTGGAAGGGGACTACCAGGTGGAAACCTGGACCTTCGAGACCCGCGACACGCGCCGGAAGAACCGGATCCTCCGCGAGACCCCCGACGAGACCGCCCGGGTGAAGCGCAACCGGGTGCGTCCCTGGAAGCGCTTCCACTACCGCTACCGCGCCGCCGACCTCGCCTGGGAAGCGGCGGGCCTCCTGCCCTCCGGAGACGAGAAGGCCGGGATGCTCGCGACCGCCGGAAGCTGGCTCGGCTCCCGCGATCCCCAGGCCGCCGACCGCTTCTACAAGCAGCTCGTCCACTGCTGCGGCTCCACGGAGCTGGGCCGCGAAGCCGACGAGCTGCGCTGGTTCCCGGAGGCGAATGCCTGCCCGAATGAAGAGGAGCGGCCCAGCGGGACCGCTCCTTGAGAGGCTCGGGAAGAAAAGGTTTTCTCGGCGCTGGCTAGAAAGATTTTCGGCTTTAACGCAGCTCAGCCAGGAATCGGGCCGGAGTGAGCACTGGAATGGCCTGGAACTCTCCGAGATTCAAGAGGTGCCGGTCTCCGGAGATGACAGCATAGGCATGCACCGCCACAGCACAGGCAAGCACCTCGTCGTCGTCCGGGTCTGCTTCGACCGCTGGACCAATCGGAGGTGGACTGATCACCCTCGCCAGCGCCGCGTACCCGAGCACAAGATCTTCCGGGGAGACATCGGCGGCCTTCAGCCGTCGCGAGAACTTGTCTCGGAAAAGAACCTCTTCCAGCTCAAGGAGGAGAGCCGGGCTGGTGAATAGCTCGATGTCCCCGGCACGGGCCAGCTCCAGCACCCGCCTCGGAGCCCCTTGCCACAACAACCCGGATACGACGATGTTGGTGTCAGCGACCGCCCGCATTCGCTCGGCGCTGCGCTCGGACCGCCTGGATTTCGGACTCGACCTCTTCTTCGGTCAAGGGCGGGAGAGGAAGGGAGGAAAGGCGATCAGCGGCTGTGAACAGGCGATCTACCCGGCGTCGCCTCAACTCGCTGCGCAGGAGCATCTCCAGCGATCCGGGCTTCAGGAGACCGATGGCCTTCGCCTCTCGGGCCTCCCTATCTGACAGCCTCAGCCTGACGTCGAGATCGACGGTTGCGTCCTTCTGATCCATGGGACAAGTCTACACGATCGGGCGGGGGTGAGGGCTCCGAGGTTTGCTAGACTCCGCGCCGTGAACGTCGCGATCCTCGGCGGAGGCCCGGCCGGCCTCTATCTCGCTCTCCTCATGAAGAAGGCCGATCCGTCGCACCGGATCACCGTCCTCGAGCGCAACCGGCCCGATGACACGTTCGGCTGGGGGGTGGTCTTCTCCGAGCAGACCCTCGGCAACCTCCAGGCGGCCGATCCCGAGACCCATGCCGCCATCACCTCCCACTTCGCCCGGTGGGACGACATCGACATCCACTACAAGGGGACGACGATCACGTCTGGCGGCCACGGCTTCGCCGGCATCGCGCGGCGCACGCTCCTCGGCCTCCTCCAGCGCCGCGCCGCCGAGCTCGGCGTCGAGCTCCGCTTCCAGACGGAATTCAAGGATGACTCCGATTTCGACACGGACCTGATCGTCGGCGCGGACGGCGTCAACAGCGCCGTGCGGCGTCGCCATGCCGAGGTCTTTCAGCCCGACGTGGACGTCCGTCCCGCGAAGTTCATCTGGCTCGGTACCACCTTTCCCTTCGAGGCCTTCACGTTCGTGATCGTCGAGAACGGGCACGGCGTGTTCCAGGCCCACGCATACCGCTTCGAGGAGGGGCTCTCCACCTTCATCGTGGAGTGCGATCCGCTCTCCTGGCAGAACGCGGGCTTCGACCGGATGAACACGGAGGAGACGGTCGCCGCCTGCCAGGAGATGTTCGCCCCTTGGCTCGGCGGCCATCCGCTCCTCGAAAACATCCCGCCGCACATGCGCGAGCACCCGTGGATCAACTTCAACCGGGTGCGCTGCCAGAAGTGGTACGACGGCAACGTGGTGCTGATCGGCGATGCGGCCCATACCGCGCACTTCTCCATCGGCTCGGGCACCAAGCTCGCCATGGAGGATTCGATCGCGCTCTCGCGCTGGCTCCACGAAAAGTATCCCGCCAAGCCATGCCTGGAGAAGGCGCTCGCCGCCTTCCAGGAAGAGCGCATGACCGACGCGCTGCGCCTCCAGAACGCGGCGCGCAACTCCATGGAGTGGTTCGAGAACGTCCGGCGCTACACCCGGCTCGATCCGCCGCAGTTCGCCTACAGCCTGCTCACCCGCAGCCAGCGCGTCAGCCACGAGAACCTGCGCCTGCGCGACAGCGCCTACCTCGAAGGCGTCGAGCGCTGGTTCGCCAGCGCCGTTAAACCGATCCCCCCCATGTTCACCCCATTCACGCTACGGGGGATGACGCTCCGCAACCGCATCGTGGTCGCTCCCATGGACATGTACAGCGCCGAGGACGGCACACCCAACGACTTCCACCTGGTCCACCTGGGCGCCCGTGCCCTCGGCGGGGCCGGACTGGTCCTCACGGAGATGACCTGCGTCTCTCCCGAAGCGCGGATCAGCCTGGGCTGCACCGGCATGTACAGGCCCGAGCACCTGGAGGCTTACCGCCGGGTCGTAGACTTCGTCCACACCTGGAGCGGCGCAAAGATCTGCCTCCAGCTCGGCCATTCGGGACCCAAGGGGTCTACCAAGCGGATGTGGGAGGGGATGGACGAGCCGCTGGAGTCGGACGGTTGGGACGTGATCGGCCCCTCACCCGTCCCCTGGAGCCCGCGCAATCCAATACCGCGGGAGATGACCCTGGCGGACATGGACCTCGTCCGCGAGCAGTTCGTGCGCGCCACCCTCATGGCGAGCGAGGCCGGCTTCGACATGGTCGAGCTGCATTGCGCCCACGGCTATCTCCTGTCGAGCTTCATCACCCCGTTGACGAACCGGCGCACCGACGAGTACGGCGGCTCGCTCGAAAACCGCCTGCGCTACCCGCTGGAGGTGTTCGCCGCCGTGCGCGCGGTCTGGCCGGAGGACCGGCCGATGTCGGTGCGCATCTCGGCGACCGACTGGGTCGAAGGCGGGATCGACGGTCCCGAGGCCGTGGAGATCGCCCGCGCCTTTCACGCGGCGGGCGCGGACATCCTCCACATCTCGGCGGGTCAGACCTCGATCCACGCGAAGCCGATCTACGGGCGGATGTTCCAGACCCCGTTCTCGGACCGCATCCGCAACGAGACCGGGATCCCGACGATCGCGGTGGGCAACATCACCGAGCCCGACCAGGTGAATTCGATCCTCGCCGCCGGCCGCGCCGACCTCTGCGCACTGGCCCGTCCGCACCTGGCCGATCCGCAATGGACGCTGCGCGCCGCGGCCGAATACGGTCTGGGGGAGGATCTCTGGCCCGTGCAATACCATTCGGGCGCCAAGCAGCTCGAGCGCAACCTGGCAAGGGCCAAGCAGCAGGCCCAGGAGATGCTGGGAACGAGCACGGTGTAAAAAGGAGACCAACACTTTGCACGACCGCATCCCCGTCGAAGACATCCGCCCGACGAGCTTCGCATGGAGCGTCGAGGACCGGGTCGCGACCATCACGCTGAGCCGTCCGGAGCGCAAGAACCCGCTCACGTTCGAGTCCTACCGCGAGCTGTCCGACACGTTCGACCGGCTGCGCCGGGTGGACGAGGTGCGGTCGGTCGTCATTACCGGCGCGGGGGAGAACTTCTGCTCGGGGGGCGACGTCCACGACATCATCGGCCCGCTGGTGCAATGGCGCGAGGAGAAGCGCATGGACAAGCTCCTCGCCTTCACCCGGCTGACCGGCGAGCTGGTCCGCACCATCCGCGCCTGCCCGCAGCCGGTCATCGCGGCCATCGACGGCATGTGCGTGGGCGCGGGCGCCATCCTGGCCATGGCCTCCGACATGCGCCTGGGAACGGCGCGCAGCCGCGTCGCCTTCCTCTTTGTCAAGGTCGGTCTGTCCGGAGCGGACATGGGGGCCTGCGCCCTGCTGCCGCGCATCGTCGGACAGGGCCGCGCCAGCGAGCTGCTCTACACCGGACGCTTCATGGAAGGCCCCGAGGCCGAGCGCTGGGGGTTCTACAACCGCCTCGCCGAGCCCGACCGGCTCCTCGCCGAAGCCCAGACCCTGGCGGGCTCGCTCGCCAGGGGACCCGCGTTCGCCCACTCGATCACCAAGAAGGCGCTGCACCAGGAATGGTCGATGGGCGTCGACGAGGCCATCGAGGCCGAAGCCCAGGCCCAGGCGATCTGCATGCAGACCGAGGATTTCGCCCGCGCCTACCGGGCGTTCGTGGCCAAGGAGAAGCCCGTCTTCCAGGGCGACTGATGGCCGACACATCCTTCCTCGCCTGGCCGTTCTTCGAGGATTCGCACCGCGCCCTCGCGCGGGAGCTGGAGAAGTGGACCGAGCGCGAAGTGGCCCCGCTCACCCAGCACGAGCCCGCGGATCTCGACGGCACCTGCCGCGAGCTCGTCCGCCGTCTCGCGTCCGGCGGCTGGCTGCGTCATGCGGCCCCTGCGGACACCGACCGATTGGACGTCCGCTCCCTCTGCCTGATCCGCGAGACCCTGGCCCGCACCTCGGGCCTCGCCGACTTCGCCTTCGCCCTCCAGGGTCTGGGCAGCGGCCCGATCTCCCTCTTCGGCTCCGAGGAGCTGCGCGAGGAGTGGCTGCCGAGGGTCGCGTCCGGCGAGGTGATCCCGGCGTTCGCCCTGTCCGAGGCCGAGGCCGGCTCGGACGTGGGCGCCATGACCACGACCGCCCACCGCGACGGTGCTGGATATCTGATCGAAGGCGAGAAAACCTGGATCTCCAACGCCGGCCTGGCGGACGTATACGTGGTCTTCTGCCGCATGCCCGAGCTGGGCGAAAAAGGTTTCGGATCGTTCGTGGTGGAAGCGTCCAACCCCGGCCTTATCGTGACCGCTCGGCTCGACCTGCTGGCGCCGCATCCGCTGGGTACGATCCGTTTCGAGCGCTGCCGCGTGCCCGCCTCCGCCATGCTGGGCGAGCCCGGCCGAGGGTTGCGGGTCGCGCTCGGCACGCTGGACGTGTTCCGCTCCACCGTCGGGGCCGCGGCGCTCGGCTTCGCCCGCCGCGCCCTGGACGAGGCCGTGAGCCATGCTCGCAAAAGAAAGGTTTTCGGCAAGCCGCTCGCCGACCTTCAGCTCACCCAGGCGCGGATCGCGGACATGGCGGTGGGGGTCGACGCCAGCGCCCTCCTCGTCTACCGGGCCGCCTGGACGCGGGATGCGGGCGCGCCTCGGGTCACTCGCGAGGCGGCCATGGCCAAGCTGTACGCGACCGAGACGGCGCAGCGCGTGATCGACGACGCCGTGCAGCTCTTGGGCGGGCGCGGCGTGCTCGCGGGCGCGCCGGTCGAGCGCCTGTACCGCGAGATCCGCGCCCTGCGCATCTACGAAGGGACCAGCGAGGTCCAGAAGCTGGTCATCGCCGGACAAGTCCTCAAGGAGGAAACCTGATGCCAAGACTCCCAGGGGGAGCGACGGCCCACGTCGACACCTTCTGCCGCGAGCTCCTCCCTCCGCCCGAGCTGCTGCCGGAGATGGACTACGGCGGCATCCCCGAGCTCGCCTACCCGGACCGGCTCAACTGCGCCGCCGAGCTGCTGGATACCCGGATCGCCGCGGGCGACGGCGACCGCATCGCCTTCCACTTCCCCGGCGGACGCTGGACCTACCGCGAGCTGACGGAGACCGCGAACCGCATCGCCCATGTCCTCGTGGAGGACCTCGGCCTCGTCCCGGGCAACCGCGTGCTCCTGCGCGGCTTCAACAACCCGATGATGGCGGCCTGCTGGTACGCGATCCTCAAGGCCGGCGGCATCGTGGTCTGCACCATGCCGCTGCTGCGCTCGCGCGAGCTCACCTACATCGCGGAAAAAGCGAACATCCGACTGGCTCTGACCGACGTGCGCATCCGCGAAGCCTGCGATCAGGCCATGGAAGGATCGCGCGTCGTGACCTTTCAAGACGCGGAGATCGAAGAGCTGATGCAGGGCAAGCCCGCCACCTTCGACAACTGCGACACCGCGGCGGACGACATCTCCATGATTGGCTTCACCTCGGGCACCACGGGCAACGCCAAGGGCACGGTCCACCTGCACCGCGACGTGATGGCGATCTGCGACTGCTTCCCGCCGTACGTGCTCAAGCCGCACCGCGACGACATCTTCGCGGGCTCGCCGCCCTTCGCCTTCACCTACGGCCTGGGCGGATTGATCCTTTTTCCGATGCGGATCGGCGCCTCGGCGGTGCTGCTGGAGCAAACGGCGCCGCCGCACCTCATCCAAGGCATCCAGGACTTCCGCGCGACGATCGTGTTCACGGCGCCGACCGCCTACCGGGCGATGCTCGGCCTGCTGGAGAAACATGACATATCGAGCCTGAGGGCCTGCGTCTCCGCAGGCGAGCACCTGCCGCGCCCCACCTGGGAAGCGTGGAAGGAGGCGACCGGCCTCGGGATCATCGACGGCATCGGCTCGACCGAGATGCTGCACATCTTCATCAGCGAGTCGGGAGACGGCATCCGCCCCGGCTCCACGGGCCGCGTGGTCCCCGGCTATCGAGCTCGAATCGTGGACGACGACGGCCGCGAAGTCCCCTTCGGCACCGTGGGCAAACTGGCGGTCAAGGGACCGACCGGATGCCGCTACCTGGACGATCCCGAGCGGCAGGCCGGCTACGTGCAGAACGGCTGGAACCTGACCGGCGACTCCTTCACGCAGGACGAGGAAGGCTATTTCTGGTACCAGGCGCGCACGGACGACATGATCATCTCCTCGGGCATCAACATCTCGGGCGTGGAGGTGGAGAACGTCCTCCTGGAGCACCCCAAGGTGCTGGAGTGCGGAGTCGTGGGGGTACCGGACGAGGAGCGCGGTCATGTGGTAAAGGCCTTCATCGTGCTCCGTCCAGGCAATCAAGGGAGCCCCGAGCTGATCAAAGAGCTGCAGGACTACGTGAAGTCCCAGATCGCCCCCTACAAGTACCCGCGCCAGATAGAATTTGCGGAGAGCCTCCCCCGCACCCTGACCGGCAAGCTCCAGCGTTTCCGCTTGAGGGAGCCGGAAGAATGACCCTGAACCCGGAAGGCTGGACCGCGCCCGTCGGCTACGCAAACGGGGTCGCGGTCCAGGGCCGTCAAATCTACGTAGCCGGCCAGATCGGCTGGAACCCCGCCACCTGCCAGTTCGAGACCGACGACCTTGCCGAGCAGGTCCGGCAAACGCTTGAAAACATCGTCGCCGTTCTCAAGGAAGCCGGGGCCGAGCCGAGCCACCTGGTCCGCCTCACCTGGTACATCGTCGACAAGGCCGCCTACGTGGCCGCCCGCCGCGAGATCGGCCGCGCCTACCGAGAGGTGATCGGCCGCCACTTCCCGCCGATGGCGCTGGTGGTGGTGGCGGCCCTGCTGGAGGACCGGGCGCTGGTGGAGATCGAAGCTACGGCGGTGGTGCCGGACTAGCCCCCGCCGACCACCCGCAGCAGCGGACCCAGCCAGCCGCCGAAGACGTGTCCTACCGCGGGGAACTGCGTGAGCACGACTCCCAGTACAGGGATGCCGCCGTAGGTGAAGATGTTCGAGAAGAACGTGCGGTCGAGGCTGACCTTGCCGGCGTCCGTGCCACTGATGGCGCTCAGGGCGCCGTTGCGGTCCATCTGCACGAAAGCCCGCATGGTCATCACGGAGGCGAGGAGCAGCGCCATCCAGATCGCGAAGGACAGGAACCGCTTCGGCTGGAAGGCGTAGGAGCTCACGGCCACGAGCAGCGTAAGGCCGCAGATCGTCGCCGAGACGAGGGCATAGCGAAGGTGAGCGAAGATGTAGCGGAGATAAGCCACCACCCGCACGGCCAGGTATGTCTCGATCTCCCGCATCTCGACCTCCCGCGGACGGGGCACGGACTTCCCTTCCTCGTCGTTCGGCATGGGCTCCGCGCTGCCCGAGGTCCAGCGGAGCCAATCCAGAAACCTGGCATCCCTGTCGAACCACCTCCGCAGATCGCGGCGGGCGGCGATCTCGGCCAGGACCTCTCCCTCGTCCTCCGCCTCGAAGACGGAGTCCAGGTGATCGTCGAGCGCTCCCCGGGGCTCGCCGGCTCCGCCGGCCAGCGCCACGCCGTCCGGCCCGAGAAGACCGAGACGGGCCAGCGTCCGCAGCTGCTGGGCCGAGACCAGCGTCATCTTGATCGGTGGCATCCGCAGACCGAAGGATTTCAGGGGCTGCCAGTCGAGGAGCCGGGAGGCCCTTGAGAGCACGGGGAGCATCCAGGTGTTGCACAGGCGGGCGAGGGTGCGCTCCAGCCGTCTCCAGGCCACAAAGAACCGGTAGAACGAGATCGCGGCCAGGACGAAGACGAACATCACGACGAGCAGGAAGAACACGCCGTAGCCCCGTGTCTCGGCGATCGGCTGGACCCTCCGGAAGAGCCGCATCGCGGGCAGGAGGAGGACCAGGCCCAGGATCCCCCAGAACGCCGTTCTGGGGCGCTCCAGCAGCACGTCCCTCACCCTCTCGGCGCTGCGGCCGCAGGCGGCGAGCGCCGGGTCGGGAGAGCTCCGGAGCGGCCAGGGGAGATCCTCGGCAACGATCAGCCGGCGCCGCTTGATCTCCAGGACCGACCAGGAGTAGGCCGCCAGCCCCAGGAGGGCCAGCGAGACCAGCGGCGAGAGCCCGCTCGAGAAGCTCCCCGCCCGGGCGTAGAAGAACTTGGACCCCTCCGGGAACAGCCAGAATTCGAGCATGGTCCGGCCGAGCAGCACGGGCACCAGGACGCAAACGGCGATCCAGAGGAACGCTCCGAACCAGCGGCGGGGAGGCCATACGAGCCGGGCGAACACGAAGCTCATCCCGAGATAGATCAGAATGAGCACGGCCAGGTTCGTGTACCACGAGGCGCCTTGCCAAGGGCAAGGAATCGCCCGGTCCCACAGGGGCAGGCCGTAGAAGACCAGGAGGACGGCGCTCGCCACCCACAGGACTCCGGCCCCGAGAGCGGGAATCAGGACGGCTCCGTACGTCGGCACCTTCTCGTCCCAGGATTGCGTCGCGGCCTTCTGCAGAGGCTGGGCGAGCCGCCCGATCCAGACGGCGAGCCCGGCGATCGCCAGCGCCGCGAGCAGCCACTTGACCCCGGCTCTATCGCCTTCCCGGATCGCCGGGATCTCCAGCGGGCGCTGCGGCTCGAAGGGAAGAGCTGCCGACTGGACCGCGATCGGCCACAGCTCGCCGTTGCCGACCGCTGTCAGCCAGACGGCCGAAGGCGCCGGCTGCTGATTTCCGAGCAGCTGTCGAGCAGCCAGGTAGATACCCTGCTGGAACTCGCTGGTGAACTGGCGCAAAGTTTCCTTCTCATTGGAGCGGTAGAGCGGATAGCTGGTCAGAACCAGGGTGCCATCCATCGACTTCGAGACCTGGGGGTGGGCGTCGAGCAGGTGATTGTCGAAGGTGAACACGACGGCATCCGGGCAGAAGCTGTGGACCTGCTCCGCGAGGAAAAGCCGGTCCTGGATGTCGGTGGCCAGAATGCCGATGTAGTGCTTCTGGCAGATGCCGTGCAGAAGGCTCGCCAGGGCCATGTCGTTGACCTGCGTGGACAGCTCGTTGAGCTGGGGGACCACGTCGACCGGCTCGTCGTGATCCGCGAGGCTCAGGTCGAGGCTCTTCCGGGCCGTACCCGTCGTCTCGGACGAGCCCGGGTCCCGGTCGAGGCCGAGCTTCTCGCGGGCCGTCCGGATGTAGGCCAGGTTGCTCGGGAATTGGACCACCATGGGAGAGAGGGAGGACGACTGGAAGCTCTCCCCGTACTTGGTGTCGAACTCGGTGATCAAGGCGACTTCGGCGAGGTTCCAGCCGAGCCGCTCCCGGAGGAGCTTGTAGGCGTTCACCTGCAGCGTGTCGTCATCGACGATCGTCCGCGCGAAGTCCACCTTGATCCCGGCCCCATCGAGTTTCTGGAAGGAGGTCTCCAGGCCTCGGGCGGTCGCCGAGCCCGTCACCATTTCGATCTCGAGCCCGCCTGGGTCGGGACCACGGCGGGACAGCCACTCCCGCAGGGCGATCTGGAGCGACTCGGCCGAGCCGGAAAACGAGGGGCCGAGGATCCGCAAGGGGACGCTCGGCGGGGTTTCCTGCTGCAACCCGCTCATGAAATCGAGGGCCGTGTAGAACGTCTGCTTCTGGATGCCGCCCTTGGGGCTCTCGCCGACGAGGAAGACCGTCAGCAGATGCCGCTGGCCCTGCATGTCGACGGTGCGGAAGAGCAGGCTGCCCGGGATCGAGCGGTAGAGCCGGTTCTGGGCAGCCTTCCCCACCCAGGGCAGGGAGGCGCGGTCGAACAGGTATCCGGACTGGGCGATCCCCCGCTGCAGCGCATCGAGCGCTTCGTCGAAGCGGTTCGATAGATGAGAATCGACCGGATCGGGGACGAGGGCGAACAGGAACTCGAGATTGTAGCCCTGGCGGTTCGCGCCCTCGACGATCTTCCCGGCGGTGTCCGGCCAGCTCTCCGTTTCCGCTGAAAGCGGGATGCCGAAGAATTCCTGATAGAGGCACGGCGCGGGGCAGAACTCGGTCCAGGGCGCTTCCTTCCTTTCCGGGCCGCTCGCTTCCTTCTCCGTTTTCTTCGGCTCGGCGGGGCTTCCCATCAAGCCGCCCGCGTCCTGCGGCAGCACACCTCGCCCCACGAGAGCGGCTATCGCGATCGCCATCAGCCCGAGGGCCCACGGTCCCTTCTCGTTCATCGGTGCTCCTGACCCCTCATGAAAGAAGTTGGGCGACGGAGATGGTCCCAAGTTACTGAGACGGTTCGAGGAAGCCGTTTCCCTCAGGGTATCGGCCGCGGACGCGCCCAGCGGAAGCTCGGAGTCCTCGTAAAGTCCATCTTCAGCTCCGGCGAGTAGGTGGTCCAGCCTTCCGGGGAGCGGTACTTCACCCGCAGGGAGAGCGCCCCCGCCTGGCGGAGCTGGAAGCCGCCGTTCGCGGGCATCGGGAAAGCTTGCAGGCCGTCGCCCAGCACGAAGGACCAGGTGCCCTCGCGGTAGGGGCCGAGGGTCCAGTGGAGGGTCCTTCCAGCGGCGTGCATCTCGACAGTCAGCGGCGCCTGCTCCCGAATCGTCCTACAATGGCGGCGCCGAAGGCGGGGCAGGGTGGCGGTCATGTCCCCCACCCGGCGCTGGTCAGAGTCCCAGGTCCAGACCCGGACCAGTTCGGAATTTACGCAGACGAAGAGGTCGTCGTAGAACCAGCCGGCGCCCGGCCTCTTTTTGAGGAGGTCGGTCTTGAGCCAGGCCAGCTCTCCCATGGTGGCCGGCGGGCTGAGGGGCGTGCGCAGGAAGTCGCCGGGACCCATTGCCAGAAAGGCGCGGTTCTCGGCGGACATCCGCTCCACCCTCGCGAACGTCGCCTCCCTCGTATCCAGATGGGCGAGCAGGACGCCCGCGGCCGCGATGACGGCGAGGCCCAGCCCCGCCAGCCGGACCGCTCCCCCGCGCTTCACCAGGTCGCGGACCGCGAACGGAAAGGCGAGCACCAGGACCATCCACGCAGGCAGCGCGTACCGCGGCACCATCTCGGTCGAGACCGGCAGGATCGGCAGCAGGGCCAGGAGGATTGAAGTCCCCACGAGCAGCGCCGCCGCTCTCCCTTTCAGAAGGACGATCACGAGCCCGGCGAGCAGCGCGATCAGCATCGCCCAGCTCGCAGCGGAGGGACGGCCGAGCAACTGGGCTCCGATCTTGACCGGCAAGAGGAGCGCCAGTCGCGGCAGGTCGATCGGGTCCACGAGCCAGCCGTAGCCTCCCGTCATCGTGCCGAGCATGTAAAAACGATAGGCGAGGTACAGCACGAAGGCTGCGGCGTGCGGCACGGCCAGGGAGAGACGGCGGCGGAGAGTGCCCTCCGGCAACAGCAAGAGCAGGAAGACCAGCGGCACCGCGATCTCTTTCGCCAGCATCGCAAGGAGGTAGAAGAGGGCGGAGAAGAACCCGATCACCATCCCTCTGCCGCGCACGGCGAGCACATAGAGGCCCACGGCGATCAGGCAGAGCAACGTGGTCTCCACGTAGTGGCGGACCATGAGGAGCGGAGCGATCGAGACGGTGACCGGGCCGAGCACGAAGAGCAGCATCGCGAAGGCGGACCAGGCGCGCGGCAGCCAGAGCCGTAGCACCAGGTAAAAAGCCGAGGCGCAGAGAGAAAACGAGACGAGCTGATGGACCAGGAAGGCGCGGGCATCCAGCCCGAAGAGCGCCAGGTCGAGGTCGAAGGAGAGGAAGAGCAGCGGCGTGACCATCTTGAACGGCAGCCGCTGCCAGACCTCGGGGTCGAGGAGGTACTCCGCCGGTGTCCAGGTGTAGAGGTAGTGGAGGTGGAAGAAGTCGTCGTAGGTCAACCAGAGGCCCAGCGCCCGGTGGTAGACGGACCATCCGCACGTCCCGAGCAGGACGGCCAGGGCCAGTTCCGGAAGGGCTCTGCGCATCTTGCGGGAGTATACGGGAGAGGGGGAAATCCCCCTCTCCTCACGGCACCCACGCGTAGCCGAGCTTGACGAAGAACGTCCTGTTCTCGCGCTCGAAGTCGATCCTCTCGGTGCCCAGGGCATTGTCGCTGTAGCCGGCGAAGAGCACGGTCTGGGGGTTGAGCTTGTAGCTGAACAGGAGCTGGTTGAAGAGCTGCTCCGTCTTCGCGTTCACGTCCGCCGTGTACAGGTTGATGTCACGATCGATGTCCGTGTACTGCGTGATCAGGCGGACGAACATGCGGGAGCTGAACTGGTAGATCGTGGTGAGCTGGCTCAGGTTGGCCTCGAAAAGCCGGCCGCCCTCCACGTCGAGCCGCTGGAAGAGGTGCGTGAAGCCGAAGCGCAGGCTGCGGCCGACCAGGAAGCGGAACCCCGGCTCCAACACCAGGACCTCCCCCGGCCGGGTGTTGGCGAAGTCGATGTCGTCGCCCACCCTCACGTAAAGGTTCAGGCGGAGATTGCCCGTGGGCTGGATCTCGCCATAGCTGCTCGCGAAGGTCTCGTCGAAGGAAACGCCGTTGAAGACCCTGTCGCGCTGGCCGGTGAACAGCTCGAAGTAGGACTGCATCGGCCCGTTCAGATTGCCGCGCACCTCCACCTCGCGCTCCAGCAGGTTGCCGGCCTGGTCCGACCTCTCGTCGTAGTCGGCGCCCACGGAGGCCCGGGTCCACCAGTCCCCCTCTTTGCCGTGCCAGATCCGGTCGCCCCCGGCGAGCATGAAGGTGTAGTCCACCTGGGGCATGAAACCCATGTCGGCGCGGAAGAGCTCTCCCACGTCCTCGTAGCGGGCGTAGGCGCTCCAGTTGCGGGAATTGTGGTCGTAGCCGAGATAGAGCGCGTCGTCTTCCAGCGTACCGGCCGACTGGCGCAGCTCCGCATTGGCAAAGATCTCCGATGGATACTCGGTCTGCGAGCGCAGGAACTGGCCGCGGAACGAATTCGAGCTCCCCAGGCGGTAGAGGCCGTCGATCCCCGCGAGCTGGTTGGAATAGACGTCCCCCTCGCGGCTGGTCACCAGGAGGCCCAGGGCCGAGGAGGCGCCCAGGTCGCGCCGGTAGCGCAGCACCGCGTCGGTGCTCTCCGCGTTCAGGGAGGTCGCGGCGGAGGACTCGGCGCCCGGGATGAGGAAGTCGGTGCGGTCGTCCTGGGCCACGAACACGCCTACCGCGTTCTGCCCCTCCTTGCCGGTCAGCTTGAGGCCCCATTCGGGATCGGACACGTTGCGGGTGAAGACCGCATCGAACGGGGTGCTGAAGAAGTCGGCCCCCTCCAGGAAGAAGGGCCGTTTTTCCGGGAAGAACAGGGCGAAGGTGGTGTTGATGTTGAGCTGGGCCGCGTCCGCCTCCACCTGGGAGAAGTCGGGGTTGATCGCCGCATTCAGGGTCAGATTGGGCGTGATTCCCCACTTGCCGGTGACGCCGAGCTCCGTCTCCACGTTTCCCTCGGCGAGACGGTCCTGGAAGGAATCCGTCTTCGCATCGGTCCGTCCCGAGGTCAGGGTCGGGACGAGCTCCATGTTGAGCCCGGGCGTGATGCCGGCGAAGCCGGTCATCTTGGAGATCTGGCAGAGGTAGCAGCTCACGTTGCGGTCCATGGGCTGCGAGGCCATGCGGTGGCGATTGTTGCGCGGGTAGAAACGCAGGGCGTCGAAGCCCCAGGTCTGATCCCCCTCGGCCCGCGGGAAGCGCAGCGAGCTGAAGGGGATCGCGATCTCGACCTCGTAGCCGGTCTCGGTGATCCGGCCGGACGAGGCCCAGATGGCGTCCCAGGTGTCAGTCTCGTCGCCGCCGACGTCGTCCATGAACATGTCCATCTGGATGCCGAACGGATTGACGAAGAACTCGAAGGCCCGGCGCTCGTCGTTGAACGGGTCGAGCACGATGCCGACGAAGTCGTCATCGAAGGCGCGGTCGCGGTCGGACAGGTGGGCGCGGATCTGCGACGGGTCGGGGTCCTGGGCGCGGAATGCCACGTAGAGGCTGTCGTCGTCGTAGGTGATCAGACACTCCGTCTTGACCGGGGCCGCCGTGTTCTCCGCCGGGCGGGTCTCATAGACGAGGTCGAT
>DASUNJ010000832.1:0-4043 GCA_036277235.1 Thermoanaerobaculia bacterium
GCGGCTCTCATCGAGGACGCAGAACGGTCCCGGGACCAGCACGGCCTTGCAGGCGGCGTACTCCACCTCCAGCGGTGATGGGGACGGCGTGGGTGCGGGTGGAGGGGGGGCACAGGCAGTGCCGATCGAGAGGAGCACGAGCAGAGCGCCGCGGAATCGAGCCATGCCTTACGGGCCTCTGGGGCGAATTCTGATATCTGTCGAAACGGCGATCCAATTCTCACGCCGGACCTTGCCCTGCACGGCGAGTGATTGCAGCTCGGCCGGGTCCGGCAAGTCGCCCGGCCGGCCGACCACGGCCCATAGCGTCCAGGCCCTGTGCTGAAGGTCGGGATCGAGCGAGGCATTCATCTCCACCGCTCCGCCGGGATAGCTCTCGGTCTGCGTCTCCAAGCGGCGCAACTCGCCTCTGCGGAGGAGGAAGATCTGCCCTTCCAGCCGACTTGGCCGGGATTCCTTCGCGGGCCGGAGGCGCACTTTGATGTGGTCGCCCGGCGCGAATTCCTCTGGCTGCTCACCCCGCATCTCGCTGGAGCCGCCCGAGACGGAGGCGATCTGATAATCCGGGAGCGGCGCCGAGGGCCGCAGGAGCACCACGAGAACGGCCGCCGCCGCGGCAGCGGCGGTCACCCACCCTCCGATCCGGACGGCGGCGGGGCGAAAGGGAAGCAGCCGTCCTTGCCCCTCTTTCGGCAGCTCGGCGGCGATCTTTTCGACGACCCGGGCCTGGAACTCGGGGCCGAGCGGCCGGAAAGCCTCATACGCCTCGCGGGCTTCGGGGGAGGTCTCGGCGAGGGCGCGCAGTTGCGCTTCTTCTTCCGCGGTCAGGGTCCCGGCGGCCAGGCGGTCCCAGCGCTCGTCGAGGCGGGCTCTTTCTGCCCCTTCCTCTTCTTTTGCCAGGTTACCTAGTTCGCGCAATAGACGATCCTCGCTCATCCGTCATCTTCCTCTTGGGTCTTTCGCGCGCGGGAGGGTTTTCCTGACAATTCGGCGAGCAGCTGCTGGGCCGTGCGCCGCAGCCGGCTGCGCCAGGCGTATACAGCGTCGGCAGACAGGCCGCTCTCCGCCATCGTCTCCGGAACGGTCATTTCCTGCACGAAGAGGAGCACGAAGAGCTGATGACCCAGCGGGCTCAGCTTCTCGCGCAGCCGCTCGAGCAGGAGACTCAACTGCTCGCGGCTGGCCGTGACCTCCTCGGGGCCGCTCTCCGGAGCCGTGGCGTCGAGGTCCTCTACCGCCGTGGGGTCCTCTTTCCAGGGATTCCGCCTGCCGCTGCGGAGGAAGGACACCACCTGCCGCTCGGCGATCATCCCGACGAAGTTTTCGAGCGACAGGCCGCGCTCGGCCTGCCAGCTGCGGAGGACGTGGGCGTTCCGGGAGAAGAGAGAGAGGAAGACCTCCTGGCTCAAGTCCTCTACTTCCTGGCGGATGTCTCGTCCACTGCCGAGGCGCGACCGGCGGGCCAGCAGGGTGCGGGCCACGCGAGCCTGCACGACAGGTGTCAGCCGGGCAACCAGCCGGTTCAGGGCGGTCTGATCGCCGGCCAGGGCTCGCTGCACCAGGTCGGCGCTGTCCTCGTGGTCCATGTCTCTTTGACGACCGAGCTGTTCGCTTTACCTCTCTGATTATAGGGGAGAAGCAGATGCTTACGGCTTGAGGATCACCCCTTCGCCCTTGCGGCCGTCCATCTTCACCAGGATCGGGCTCTCCAGGCGCAGGTGGCGGACGTGGGCGTTTTCGCTCAGGGCGGGCTGCGCACCGAGCCAATCCCAGGCCACGAAACCCTCTTTGGCATCGGGGTTCACCGTGAAGTATCCGACGTGGAAGGAGGTCAGGTTCTGGAAGAAGTGGCTCCCCTGCGAGGGCTCCACCCGCAGGTCGCGCAGCCCGGCCTCTACGATCACCCGTGCCCCGGCGACCTGGTCCCAAGTGACCGGGATGCCGAGCCAGGGATCGCGCGAGCCCCAGCGTCCCACCCCGATCAGCAGGTAGGGCGCCCCCTGGGACAGCAGCGCGCGGTTGAGACGGCCGATCTCGGCCGCGGCATCCCGGCTGCGCGCCCGCTCGAAGCGCTGGAAGTCCACCACCACGAGGTCGCGGATCCCCTCGATCCGGCCATGGCCGAGCACGCTGCGGCTCCAGCAGACGGCGCTTTCCGGAGCGAGCTCTCCCACGTGGCCGAGCTCGATCGCCTCGGCCTCCCGCGCCAGGGCCAGCGGGCGCATCTGCACGACGCCGAGCTCCCGCGGCCGGCCTTTCGGAACGGCGAGGTTCACGGCGAACTCGATCTCGACCGGCCCGCCCATGCCCTGCGTGCCCGCCTCGGTCAGCGTCGCCAGGATCTCGGCCAGGGGGAACAGGCCCTGCTTGAGCACCGGCGCGAAGGTGACGAGCCGCGTGCCCTGGCGCGACAGCCCGTCGTAGATCGCCTCGTTCTCCGGCGACCAGGTGGAGCCCACGGCAGCCAGGGTGCCGTCCGCCTCGGCCACGTCGAGCCCGTACAGCTCCTCGCGCATGCCCAGCTCGTCCGCGTCCCCCGTCATGGGGATCGCCCAGAAGGAGCGCTGGGTGCCTTCGAGGGCCTCTTCGACCGAGGAGAGCTGCGGCACGTGCTGCGGGTAGCGCGGGCAGAAGCGCAGGCAGGCCCCGCCTTCGACCACTCCCCGGCCCATGCCCAGGCAGACCGCGGTGATGCCGTCGCCGGCCGTCATCGGCGGACGGGGGTAGAAGTCGTACGACCGCGCCACGCCCGAGATGTCCGGGTAGAAGCGGTCTCCGTGCCGGGAGCCGACGATCTTCTGGAGGAGGACGGCCATCTTTTCTTCCTCCAGGCGGTAGGGGGTCGCGGCCAGGTAGCCCTTGGCACCGCGCGAGAAGGCCGAGGCGTAGACGCGCTTGACGGCGAGCACCGTCTGCGCGAGACGGTCGATCAGGCTCCAGGCGTTGTTGCGCAGCATCAGGGTGTCGTACACCCCGGTGAACGGCAGGTGCTGCGAGTCTTCCAGCAGGCTGGAGGAGCGCACGGCGAGCGGGAACGGGGCCTTTTCGAGGAATGCCTGCAGGTCGCGCTCCGCCTCCTCGGGGAACGGCGCGGCGCGGAACTGGCGCCAGATCTCCTCCTCGTCCTCGCAGTCGATGGCGAAGCGGCGCAGGTCGTTCGCATCCAGAAAGCGCTCGAACACGTCGGTCCCGAGGACCACCGCGGGCGGCACGCAGACGTCGACTCCGGGGAAGCGCTTGCGCAGCCCGCTCTGGGCCAGCATCCGGCGGACGAACGCGAGCCCGCGCGCCTTGCCGCCGAGCGAGCCGCTGCCGATGCGGTAGAAATCCGTGCTGAAGTCGAAGCCGTCGCGCCGGAAGTCGGCCACCACGGACTGCGCCTGCTCGACGCGGTAGTCGCCGATGGCGCGGATCAGGTCCTGGCGCAGGGCCTCGGGGGTGGAATAGTCTTCCACCTTGCGCGGCCGCAGGGCATGGGCGACGCCGAAATCGGCGCGCGCCCGCAGCCAGCGGGAAAAGTGATTGCGCGCGCCGTGGTAGAGGATCGACTCCGCGGGCACCGAGGCGAGCCGCTCCTCCAGGCTGCGCAGATCGCCGGCCCGGGCGACCTCGGCACCTTCGGGTAAGCGGAAGACGAAGTCGCCGAAGCCGAAATCCTCGAGCAGGATGCGGCGCAGCTCGTTCAGCACGTGGTGCGACCCTTTGCGCAGGAAGCCCGCTCCCACCCGCCGGGCCTGCTCCTCGAACTCCGGCCGCGAGGAGTGGAGGACGATCGGGACGTCCGGGTAGGCCTCGCGCACCGTGCGCACGAAGTCGAGCCCGGCCGTGGGAGAGCTGTGGCCGCCGCGCGGGAACTCCACGTCCGAGATGATCCCGAGCACGTCTTCGCGGTAGGCCTCGAACGCCTTGTGTGCCTCTTCGTAATGGGTGCAGAGGAGGATCTTGGGGCGCGCCCGCATGCGCAGGATCTTCTGCGACAGGTTGAGCCCCTCGGCGATCACCTGCTGCGAGTGCTGGAGCAGCTCCGCGTACATGGCGGGCAG
>DASUNJ010000833.1:0-3422 GCA_036277235.1 Thermoanaerobaculia bacterium
CAAGGAGAAGACCTCGCCCTCAGGGAGGACCGAGTCGAGCGTCAGGCCGGCCTGCTCCAGCAGGCGCTCGGCCTGGGGATCCGCCTCCAGCCGGGTGAGGACCTTCTCGTGGCCGACGCCCCGCCGCGGGTCCGTGTTCACGCTCTCGATGAGCTGGCCGATCGTCTGGACCCCGTCGCCCACCACATGGCCGGGAACCCGCTGGGAAACGGCGAGCACCTTGCCGTTGACCACCAGGATGCGGTAGTCGTGCCCCTCCAGGAAGCTCTCGACGATGACCACGGACGAGCGCTCGTAGGCTTCGTCGAACGCGGCCCGCACCTGTTCCTCGCTCGTGAGGTTGATCGACACGCCGCGTCCGTGATTGCCGTCGAGCGGCTTGACCACCACGGGAAACCCGAGCTCCTCCGCGGCTTCGACCGCGCCTTCGACCGTGCGCACCCGGTGCTGGCGCGGCACCGGCAGGCCGAGGTCGTGGAGGATCTGGTTGGTCAGCCGCTTGTCCGAGGCGATCTCGACGGCGATGTGCCGGGTCTCGCTGGTGACGGTGGCCTGGATGCGACACTGGTACCTGCCGTGCCCGAGTTGCACGAGCGAGCGTTCGTTGAGCCGGATCCAGGGAATGTCCCGCTCCTCCGCGGCGCGCACCAGCGACGCGGTCGACGGGCCGAAGGCGCGGCGCTGAGCCAGGCGCACCAGCCCTTCCAGCTCGGCCTGGAAGTCAAACGACGAGGAGTCGTGCGCCGCGCGCTCCGGCGGCAGGAGATGCCGGATCAGCCGCAGGCCCAGCTGCGCAGCCTCCAGGCCGACGGTCTCCTCATCGTAGCTGTAGACCACCCAGTACTGCCCGGCGGGCAGGTCCTGGCTCCGCGTCTTGCCGTAGGAGACGGGAGTACCGGCCAGGCACTGCAGCTCAATGGCCACGTGCTCGAGCACGTGGCCCATCCAGGTCCCCTCGTCCTCGGTCATGCGGCGCACGAAGCCACCCGCTTCGGCGTAGGAGCAGGTGTGCTCGTGGAGCGTGGGCATCAGCTCCAGCAGCCGGTCCACGAAGCCGGGGAGCTTGCCGGTCGGGTAGTCCTCCAGCTCGCCGAGATCGACCTTCAGCCGGATGACCTTGCGCAGGGCGTAGAGGTTGGGACCGCGGTAGACGCGAGTATCGAGGATCTTCATCGGAGCGCTACGGCCTCCTCCTCTTCGATGGACCGCTTTCCGGCGAGGGGCGGCAGGCCCACCCGCCGCCGCAGATCATAACGGCAGCCGGAGGTCAGGAAGTCGAGCTTGAGGCCGAGCATGGACAACGCCTGGCCGCGGCGCACCTCGGAGGAGTCCGTGTAGCGCATCCCGGAGGCGTCGAGCACGGTGACCGCGCCGCTGCCGATCACCCGCAGCTCGCCGCCGTGGATCACGGCGGCCGTGTCTTCGTCGACTCCGATCCCGAGGGGGCCGGGGTTGTACGACAAAGCCGTGACCAGCCGGCCGAGGCGGTCGCGCTGCCGGAAGTGCTGGTCGATGACCAGCTCCGGCGCGAGGCCGAGACCCTTGGCCATCTGCACCAGGCGGCGGCGCGGCGTGCCGCCGCTGTCGCCCATGGAGATCATGTGCTCGGAGAGGATCGCGGCGCCCGCGCTGGTGCCTGCCACGACCATCCCTGCCGCGTGGCGGCAGCGGATCGTGTCGGCGATGGCGGTGCCGCCCAGGGCGGTGGAGATGCGGAGCTGGCTGCCGCCGGTGATGAAGAGGCCGCTCGCGAACTCCAGGAGGTCGAGCACGCCGGAGCCCACGTCGAGAGCGTCTTCCCGGCTGCGCACCCGCAGGACCTCGACCGTGTCCGCGTGCAGCGACTCGAAGATCCCGGCGTAGCGGTCACCCGTCTCGGCAAATTCGGACGCGGTCGCCAGCACCACGACATTGGCGTCGGGCCCGCCGGCCGCCTCCACGAAGGCGCGCAGGATCACCCGCTCGCGGACCTTGTCCTCCGCGCCGCCGATCGCCATCAGAAGCCCCTGCTCCATGTACAGTCTCCTCCCCCTGCGCGCCGGTGCGCGCCAGCATGTGAGAACCTTCGCCAGTTGCAGGCCCGGAGATCGTAGCACGGCGCCTCCTCTGATAGGCTCCCGCAGACGCTCGGAGACATCGATGAAGCTGCTCGATTCGCGCCGGCTGACCGGCCCCAACCTGCTCTGGGATCTGGAGGGGGCCATCCTCGACGTGGCCCTCGACGACCAGGAGGCCGGACCGGTCACCGAGGCGTGGATCCGCCAAGGGGGCCTGATCCTGGAGGCCATCGGCTGGGGCGCCGAGGAGCTGTGCGTCCGCCTCTTCCCCGGCGGAGCCAACCTGGCGATGTCCGCCCCGATCGACCGCCTCTACACCGCCACCGACGTCCACGAGTGGGCCTGGGAGGCCGCCGTTGCCACGGTTTCCGGCCGCGAGCCCTCGGCCGCGGAGATCTCCGCGGCGAGCGCGCGGTTGCGCCAGGCCGCCGATTTCGAGTCCAACCCCGCCCTGCTCGAGCTGCGCGACGCCGCGGGCCGGCGCCGCATCTCCCTGCTCTGGGACGCCGATCACGCCACCCTGGGTCTCGGCGCGGGCTCCCTCACCTGGCGGATGGAAGACCTGCCCACCCCTCGCGAGGTCCCGTGGAACGAGGTGAGCGACATTCCGGTCGTGCTGGTGACCGGCACCAACGGCAAGACCACCACCGTCCGCCTGCTCGCCGCCATGGTCAGCGCGGCCGGGGCCGTGCCCGGGACCACTTCCACCGACCGGGTCGAGGTGGACGGCGAGGTGCTCGACGAGGGGGACTGCTCCGGGCCGGGCGGCGCCCGCACGCTGCTGCGCGACCGGCGGGTCGAGGTTGCCATCCTGGAAACGGCGCGCGGCGGCATCCTCCGGCGCGGCCTGGCCGTGCGCCGCGCCGATGCCGCCGCGGTCACCAATGTGGCCGCCGACCATCTGGGCGAATTCGGGGTCTACGACCTCGCCTCGCTGGCGGAGACCAAGCTCGTGGCCGCCCGGGTGGTCAAGACCCAGGGGCGCGTCGTTCTCAACGCCGACGATCCCGATCTGGTGAGCCGGACGAGCCGCTTCGGCGCCCAGGCGGTCTGGTTCTCGATCGACCCTGACCGGCCCGGCTTCGACGACCTGCTGGTCGCCGGCGATGCAGGCTGCACGCTGGAGGATGGCGAGCTGGTGCGCTACGGCGAGGAGCGGCGGCAGGTGATCGCCCGGGTGGACGAGGTGCCCATCACCTTCGGGGGCGCCGCCCAGCACAACGTGGCGAACGCGCTCGCCGCCATGGGCCTGGCCGGAGCCATCGGCCTGCCGGTGGATGCCATGTCCGAGGGATTGAAGGGCTTCCGCGGCTCGCCCGAGGACAATCCCGGGCGCGGCAATCTGATGGAGATCGGCGGCGCCCG
>DASUNJ010000834.1:0-7550 GCA_036277235.1 Thermoanaerobaculia bacterium
GGCAAAGGCGCAGGTCGAGCCGGTGGGCATGCCCGTGCAGCTCAGGCCTACCGCGCTGTTGAAGGCGTTCGACGAGGTGACCGTGCAGGTGCTGGTGGTGCTGCTCCCCTGGGTGACGGTCAGGCTCGACGGCGAGCACGAGACGCTGAAGTCCGGCGTCACCGAGCCGGCGGGGGTGACGGTCACGCAGTTGCTCGCGCGGCTGAAGCAGGCCGAGGACGAGCCCGCGGCCACCACGTTGTAGGAGTAGTTGCGGCCGTTGGCCACCTGCGTGTCGGTGTAGGAGGTGGCGGTGGTCTCGGCGATCAAGGTCTTGCCGAAGTTGCAGCCCGCGTGACCCTCGGAGCGGAACACCCAGTAGCGGGTGGCTCCGGAGACCGAGCCCCAGGACAGGGACGCCTGGAAGTTGCCGGCCGTCACCGAGAGCGCCGGGGCCGTCGTCGGACCGCCCGTGCAGCCGCTGTTGACCGCGGTCGGCGAAGCGCAGGCGATGCCGTGGCGGTTGAACGCGTTGAAGAGAGCGGTCATGTGCGGCGTGCCGTCGTTGACGTTGCCGTTGTCGTCGTCGGCCGCCAGCCACTGCATGTAGCCGTTGGTCGAGCCGCATCCGCTCGACGTCGAGCCGCAGGTGCAGGCGTGCCACGACCCGATGTTGCCGCTGCCGTGGTAGAAGACCTTGTTGGCGACGATGAACGCGCTTTGGCTGTCGAGGTTGAACGGCGCGGCCTGCAGGTCGCGGGCGGCGAAGTCCCAGGCCGCCTGCCGTGACGGGGCTGCGGCGCAGTGCACCTGCCGTCCGCAGGGGCCCGAGCCGGTGATGCAGGAGGTGCAGACGAAGCCGAGCGCCGTGTCCGGGGTGTTCGGGTTGTGCCGCGCCCAGTCGGCGTCGCGCACGCCCGAGCAGTTGGTGTCGCAGTGGGCCGCTCCCTGCTGGGCCTCGTTGGAGTTGAAGCCGGTGCCGTCGGCGGTCTGGCCGCAGCCGTCGTCCAAGGTCCAGAAGAAGCCGTGGCCGACACAGGAGTCCTGGAGGCGGTAGATCGCCGCGATGTCGGCGTAGCCTTCCGAGGAGTTGGAGAGCACGCCGCCGGCGTCGTTGTCGTCGAGGCCGTGGCCCCATTCGTGATCGAACACGCCCGCGAGCTCGCCCGTGTTGCGGCAGCCGCCGCCCGAACGGTAGAAGTTGATCGACGAGCCGTTCCAGAACCCGTTGCAGGTGTCGTTGATGTTGACGTTCGTGGTCAGGCGTGTCTGCAACCAGGTGTTCGCCGGCAGCCAGCCGCGCCCCATCTCGGCCAGCTTGTTGACCTCGTAGAAGGCGGTGCGCGAGGCCGGAGTGTTCCCCGCGCTGCCGCCGCCGGTCGTGCAGTCGTGCTGGCCGTTGGTGCCGAGGAGGTCGATCGTGCCGGTGGTCGAGCTGTTGGTGACCGCGCCGCAGGAGTCGACGATGTCCACGTACCTTCCGGTCAGGGTCGTCGTCACCGTGCCGCTCGCCCAGTCGAACACGCCGGCGCTGTTGGTGAAGTTGTTCGGCGCGGCGAGGCCGGTGTCCGTGAACGGCATGGGCCAGCCGGTCTGCATGGTGCCGCAGGTGCCCGGGGTGGGGCAGATGTCGGTGCTGGTGACGGGGTAGACCCCGCCCTTTACCTGGTGGTTGATGTAGTGGTTGATGTCCTGGAACGCAAGCACCTCGCCGTCGTGCGCATCGACGATCACTTCCCAGGTCTCATTCTCGGGCACGCGCTGGAAGGCGAAGGTCCAGACCAGCCGGTGGCGGTAGCCGGCGCCGACCGGGCCGCCGAAGCCTTCGCCCTTCTTGTGCTCCTGGGGCGCCACCGGGATGATCTCCAGCAGCGGCTTGCTCACGATCTCGTCCATGGCCGAGGCGCCGCCCGCGTATCCGAAGCCGGCCGTCAGGGCCTCGGCGGCGGTGAGCTTCGGCTTGGTGCTCAAACCCTTGACGTCGCCCCAGGTCTCGGTGCCGACCAGGACCAGGTTGCCGTTGTTGAGGGTCGCGGCCAGGCGTCCATGGCGGACGGGCACGCCCTTGTAGGTCTGGGGGATGCTGACCTGCCAGACCTCCGGGTTCACCTGGACCGTCCGGTGGGCGCCGAGCTGTGCCGAGTCGATGCCGATCAGCGCCTTGTGCTGCTTCACGAAAGCCAGGACTGCGTCGGCGACCGCCTTGTCGTCCACCTTGGTGACCGCGCGGCCGGTGAGGACGCTCAGCTCCCGCAGCGTCACCCGGTTGCCCACGCCGCGCCCGGGGACCAGGGGGAAGGGTCCCATCAGGTTCGTGGCCGCGCCCGAGCGCGGATCGATGTAGGCGCGGACGGGCGGCTTTCCTTCCAGCTCGCGGGCCGCCTGGAAGCTCTCCCAGAGGGCCTTGTTGGGGAGCTTGTCGAGAGCCTCCTCGACCGGCTCCTGGGAGCTGCTGATGTAGAGCTCGGGCTTGAAGAACTCCTTCTGGCCGAGATACGAGGGTGAATCCTTGGGCTCGAGGGCCCAGGCAAGGCTGCCGGACAGGATCAGGAGTCCCACGAGCGGGACTGCCCAGGCCCGGCGCACGGACCGGATGCGAGTAATGGCCATCAGACCTCCTCTTTCGAAGCGAGAGACGTGGATGCTGCTACGGTTTACTGCTACAAGGCATGGTGCCTGCCGTGGCGCAGACGTGACCCGAGCTTGCGCGAACGGTAAGATCCGCCCGTGGAGGCCATGAACCACCTTGGACCCGAGATCCGGACGCTCGACGCCGCGCTGGCCCGCCGTGCGGCCTGCTCTCCCGGCTCGCTGGCGTTTGCCATGGGAGAGGAGAGGCTCGGCTACGGCAGGCTCCAGGCCGAGGCGGAGGCTCTCGCCTCGGGGCTGGCCGGCCTGGGCATCCGCGGCGGCGACCGAGTCGTCTTCCTTCTCCCGGCCGGGCTGGGCTTCATCCGCGCCTTCTTCGCGCTTCAGCGGCTCGCGGCAGTCCCGTGCGCGCTCGATCCTTCGATGGCGCCGGCAACGGCCGCCCGCCGCGCCGCGCGGGTGCGGCCG
Organism: Thermoanaerobaculia bacterium; assembly: GCA_036277235.1. GTDB lineage: Bacteria > Acidobacteriota > Thermoanaerobaculia > Multivoradales > UBA5704 > DATMER01. The sequence continues at coordinate 3,037 of DASUNJ010000834.1, forward strand.
GCGTTGGTGCTCGCCGGAGATGGGTTTGCCGAAGCCTGCGCCGCGGCCGGGCTACGCGCGGTCAATCTTGGCGAGGTGCCGCGGCTTCCCCCCTGGGAGGGAGCGGGGCCCGGAGAGGACGACGTCGCGTTCCTGCAGCCCACCTCGGGCACCTCCGGAGAGCCGCGGGCCGCCGTCATCCTGCACCGCAATGCGATCGCCTCGCTGCGGGTGTCGCGCGACTGGCTAGGCCTCGGACCCCGCGACGTCTTCGCCGGCTGGGTGCCGCCCTGGCACGACCTCGGCCTGGTCCGCTTCGTCCTCGGTCCCGTCTATTTCGGAGCGCCCTGCCACCTGGTGCCCCCCGCGATCCGGACGCTGCCGCTCTGGCTGCGGACGGCGTCGGAAGTCCGCGCTACCGTCCTGGGCGCGCCGGACTTCGCCTGGCGCCTGGCCGCGCGCCTCGTGGACCCGGACGGGCTCGATCTCTCGTCGCTCCGCTATGTCACGAACGGCGGCGAGCCGGTGCGGCAGAGCACGATCGAGTCCTTCGAGCGGCGTTTCGGCGTGCCGGGCGTCATCCGGCCCGGCTACGGACTGGCGGAAGCGACGCTCGGAGTCACCGGACTGCTCCCGGGCGAGCCGCTGCGCGTGGATTCCCAGGGCAACGTCTCGTGCGGCCGGCCGCTCGCGGAGACCGAGGTGCGCATCGATGGAGATCCCGAAGGGGAGATCCTGGTCCGCGGCCCCGCGATCTTCGCCGGCTACTTCGAGGCCGAGGAGGCAACGCGGGAGATCCTGCGCGACGGCTGGCTTCACACCGGCGACATGGGCAGGCTCGACGCCGACGGGCACCTTTACATCCTCGGCCGCAAGCGGGCGCTCCTCAAAAGGGGAGGGGCTCCGCTCGCTCCTCGCGAGTTGGAAGAGGCGGCGGAAGGCGTGCGCGGGGTGAAGGTGGCCGCCGCCGTCGGGCTGCCGCCGGTGACCGGCGCATCCACCGAGGAGATCGTGCTCGCCGTCGAGGCCGATCCGGCTGCCGAGCCTTCGCAGCTCGCCTGGGCCGTGTCCGCGGCGGTCGAGGAGGCCCTCGGCTTCGCTCCGGACGGCGTGCTGGTCCTCGCGCCGCGAGCGATCCCGCGCACTCCCAATGGCAAAGTTCGCCACGTGATTCTGCGCGACGCGATCCTGGCCGGGGAGCTGGAGCGCTCCGTCCTGTTCAGCGCGGGTCTGGCCGTGAGCTGAGCAGGGAGCGGAGAAGGCCCAGGCCGAGCTCGCCGGGGAACTCCAGGAGATAACTGTCGAGCCAGCGCGCCGCGGCGGCAGCCAGCTCCGCCTCTCCGGACGCAGTGAGCGCTTCGCCCAAGGCAACCTTCACACGTCCCTTCTGCCAGCGGGCGGTGAGCGGCACGAGCGGAACGCCCGCGAGCCGTGCCAGGGCAAAGGGGCCGCGCGCCAGCTCCAGCGTGCGGCCGAGGCACGGAACGGCCAGCCCGACCCCTGGCACCACGTCGAGCGCCGTCACCACGAAGCCGCCGGCCTGCAGATGGTTGAGAGCGCGCAGGAACACGGCGGCCCGGCCCTGCTCGTCCCCCTCCGTCGACACCACCTCGACCGGCGGCTCGGCCGCATACAGCCGGCCCTGCCGGAGCGCCAGGACCGGCCCCGGCAGCTTTTCGAGCGCCGGTCCGAGCGCGTGGATGGCGCCGACATGGAACGTTCCGAGGAGCAGGGGAGGGCGGAGGGTGGCGAAGGCCTCCGGCGTCTCGACGAGTGGAAGCACCTCCCGCCGGATGCACTCGACGAGGAGCCGGTTGCGGGCTTCGAGCGCGGCGATCCGCCAGGCGACGCGCGCCGCCTCGGAGCGCGGGAGAGAGGGGAAGAGGGTCCTGACCTGCTCCGGATGGGGCCAGCGGCGGGAAAGGCGGTTCCGGATGGAGCCCAGCGCACCGGCCACGGAAAAAGCCGAGCGGGGATGCCGGACCGCGAGCCCCGGCAGCCGGGCCTCCAATCGGTCGAAGAGCCGCCGTCCGGCCGCCCCGATCACGAGCCGGCCGCGGCCCGCACGTGGGCGGCGAGCCGCCCGACCGTGAGCGGCGGACCTTCGAGGAGCTCGCCCGGCCTCCAGCTTCCGGAGCGGAATCCGAAACGCTGCTCGCAATCGAGCAGCAGCTCGACCAGGACGATCGAATCCATTCCCAGGCCGCCCGGCCCGAGCCGGAGGTCGTCCGCCAGCTCGGCCAGAGCCCGGGCGAGGGGGGCTCGCGAGCGCACCAGGTCGCGCACCGCTTCGTCGATGTCCATGGCGGCCCAGTCTAAGGTAAGATTCGGCCGCAGACAGGCTCTACAATCTACGTTGCGGGTACGCGCCGCTTTGCGCTTATGAACATTCATCCACTCCAGCCCATCGCCCTCGTCGCCCTCATCGCCGTCTTCTGGTACGTGAAGAAAAAGAATGCGCCTGCCGCAAAGGCGGCGCCGGGAGGGGAACCGCGTGCTGCCGTGTCCCAAGGGGTCCAGAGAGCGGCAAAGGCCGCGCGGACTCCCGAAGAGGTCTACATGAGCCTGCGCGAGGCGGCGCTCGAAAAAAACCCGCAGGAGCTCTTCCTGCCCGACGGTCTGAAGGCCGACGAGCCCTACGGCGCGGTGATGGAGATGGGAATCCCCAACTCGGTCGTGACGCTGGCCTGCTTCGCGGACGGCGATGCCGGCATCTACTACAAGACGGGCGGAGGGATGAAGGGCGGCGGCTCCCACGAGACCGTGCGCAGGGCCGCGAAGCAGTTCATCGCCCTGTCGCAAAGGGCGCTCCCCCGGATGGTCAAGACCGACACCCATCCGTTGCCCGAGGCCGAGAAGGTCCGCTTCTACGTCCTCACCCAGAAAGGGACCTTCACGACCGAGGCGAACCGCCAGGCCCTGGGAGGGAGCGAGAACGAGCTCTCGGCCCTCTTCTATGGCGGCCAGGACGTCGTAGGCCAGATGCGCCAGGTGCAGGAGGAGAAGGGGGGCTGAGCCCCGTCAATCGACGGAGGAGCTCCTCCTTGAAGCGGCTCTGCACGCCGGCGCAATACTCCACGGGCGGACCGGCGAAGGAATCGCCGACCTCCAGGTCGCGCCCCAGCCCGAACGGCGCAAGAAAGGCGCTGAAGCCCATGCGTGCCCGGGTGATCCGGCAATCGAAGAGCTGCGGCGAGCTCACATAGCCGACCGCGAGGACGTCGAAGGGGGTGAAGCCCTCGCGGTGCAGCCTGTCGCGCCAGAGCCGATAAAGGTCAAGATCCAGTGGCCCGAACGGACCGTCGCCGAGGTGTTCTGGACCGTGCATGGCGGCGGCAGGTTCTCGAGCAGCGACGGCTTCAACGGAGTCTGGGCGCAGAGAGGCGACCTCGTGGTCTTCTCCGTCAACGGCGGCAGCGATCCCTCCTACGCGGGCAGCCTGTCCGACGTGAAGCTCGAAGGCGTGGCCGTGCAGCGCAACGGGACGCGGGGCTTCTGGTCCGCGACCCTGCAGCCCTAGCCGGAAAGGACATCAGGGACGACGAGGACACCAAGGACTCGCGGCCCTGCGTCGTTGTCGTCCTTGATGTCCTTGCTGTCGTTCGGACCGGCTACAATCCCCGCCCATGTCCTTGTTCTTCGAAGATTTCCGCCCTGGGGAGACGACGGACACGGGGAGCGTGACGGTGACGAGGGAAGAGATCCTGACCTTCGCGCGACAGTTCGACCCGCAGCCGTTCCACGTCGACGAGGAGGCGGCGCGGCGTTCGCCCTACGGCGGGCTCATCGCCAGCGGCTGGCACACCGCCGCGCTCTGCATGCGTCTGATCGTCGCCCTGCTCGGACCCGGCTCCGGCAGCCTCGGCTCGCCGGGCGTCGACGAGCTGCGCTGGCTCAAGCCGGTGCGCCCCGGCGACGAGCTGTCGGTTCGCGTCGAGGTGCTGGAGGCCATCCCCTCGCGCAGCAAGCCGGACCGCGGTCTCGTCAAGCTCCGTTACACCATGCGCAACCAGAACGGCGAGGACGTCATGACCATGATCGCGCTGGGCCTGGTTCTGCGCCGGTTTTCAGGTCACGCATCGGTCGAGCCCATTCCTTGAAAGCTATACTCCACCACCGGAGGAGGGTGGCCTTATGGAGTGGGACGTTCCCTATGTGGTATCCCGTTCCCTGACCTTCGAGATCCTGCGCACGGGCAGGCTCGCTGCAACCAGCTCGATCTCGCGTCCGGCCCAGGACATGGATCTCGATGGCCTGCCGGTGCTGATGGCCTTCGCGGCGGGAACCACCCCGCGCGCAGCGCTCGCCGTCCTGCAGGCCGAATGGGAGCTCGACGACGAAGGGTTCGCCACCGTCGTGGCCGCCCTGATCGACCAGGCGTTCCTCGTGCCGGTCGGAGAGGAGGGCGCGGTTGCGCTCGCCCAGGAGGGCTTCGCCTCGGTTCTGGCGCACCACAACCTCCTCCAGGACACCGTGCGGGTGCTGGCCTATCAAGCCGCGATCGCCCGCCACAGCCGGGGCTGCTCGGTCGTCGA
>DASUNJ010000835.1:0-8137 GCA_036277235.1 Thermoanaerobaculia bacterium
TGTCCTCCTTTTCAATCCTTCGCAAGTATACACTTATACGAGAATCTCGGTTTCCTCTACGTGCCCTTGAGCGCCAACCCTCGTGATACCTTTTTCGAAGATGGTACGCCTTTATCTTGAGACCTCGGTGGTCAGCTATCTAACGGCCAGACCTGCCACCGACATCATCACTGCCGCGCACCAGCTTCTTACCGCCCGCTGGTGGTCGCTCCGCCGCCAGGAATTCGAGATCCTTACATCCGAACTGGTACTGGAGGAAGCGAAAAGAGGAGATCCTGAGGCCGCGGCGAAACGACTTGCCGCGATCGAGGGCATTCCTCTGCTTGGGGTCACGCCGGCCGCATCGGAGCTGGCTGGCTCCATCGTACGCGCCCACCTCCTGCCAGCCAAGGCCTTTCCAGATGCTCTCCATATTGCCCTGGCATCCGTTCATGCCGTCGAGTACCTGCTCACCTGGAACTGCTCTCACATCGCCAACGCCGAGCTTTTGCCTCGCGTCACGGATCTGGTCGAGGAAGCCGGCTTCAACATGCCGTTCGTGTGTACTCCCGAAGAGCTGCTAGGATTCCACCCATGATCCAGGATCCCATCGTCGAAGAGCTGCATCGCCACCGCGAAGAGCTGTTCCGGGAATTCGGCAACGATCCGGAGGCCCTGGTCAAGTACCTTCAAGAGAAGGAGCGCGGCTCCGGCCGACTCGTTCAGTCCCCTCCGCCGCCCGGCTCGGCGGCTCGGCGGACTCGCATCGCCCGCCGTTGATCCGTTGGGGCGCGGGCTACGTCCCCTTGAGCGCCACTGTGGGATCGAGCCGCGCTGCCCGGCGGGCGGGGAGATAGCAGGCGATCAGGGAGATCAGGGCCAGGACCGCGGGCACGGCCACGAAGGTGAGCGGGTCGGTCGCCTCGACCCCGTACAGCATGCCGGCGACGGTGCGGGTCAGCGCGAGCGCGCCCGCCACCCCTGCGACCACCCCCCAGGCCACGAGCATCATGCCCTGGCGCACCACGAGCCGCTGCACGTCCTGCGGGCGGGCGCCGATGGCCATGCGGATGCCGAACTCCCGCCCCCGCAGGCTCACCGAGTAGCTCAGCAGGCCGAACAGGCCCACCACGGCCACGCCCAGCCCGAGCAGCGCGAAGAGGCCGGCGACCTCGGCGTACATCCGCTGCTCGGCTAGGCCCTGTACGATGTGCTCGCGGCAGCCCACCAGGTTCACGATGGCCAGGTCCGGATGGGCTTCGCGGAGCGCCCTCCGCAGCTCCGGCGCCAGCGCGGCCGTGGGCACGGACGAGCGCACCAGGAGCGTCATGCGCGGGTGCTCGCGCTGCTCGTTGGAGAGGTAGACCAGCGGAGCGGGCTCCTCGATGAGCCTGGAGCGGACGTCCTTCGCCACGCCCACCACCTCGAAAGGCCTCTCCGCGACCTCCGGAGCAGACAGGTCGATCAGGCGCAGGGTGCGGCCGACGGCGGCCTGCTCTCCCCAGATCTTCCGGGCCATGCTGAGGCTCACCACCGCCGCCCGCGGCGCGTCCTTCCGGTCCCGATCGTCCAGGGGCCGTCCAGCCAGGATCGGAATACCCATCGTTTCGAAGTAGGCCGGCGACACCGTGTTGAAGGAGACCTCGAACGGCTCGTCCTGGCGTTCCAGGCTCGCGGCCTGCAACGTCCGCGAAAACCCCGCGATCGGCAGGATGTGGGAGAGGCTCGCCACGGTCACGCCGGGAGTCGACCGCGCCTCTTCCAGTACCCGCCGGAAGATGCCGGCCCCCCTCTCGCCCTCCATGACGTTGCGCGGGATGTTCACCGTGACCAGGAGCAGGCCGTCGGGATCGAATCCAGGGTCCACCCGCTGCGCCTGTCCCAGGGTGCGGACCAAGAGGCCGCCGGTCAGGAGCAGGAGCACAGACAGGGCGACCTGGACCATGACGAGGACCTTGCGTGGCGCGAGGCCCCCACCCGAGCCGCTCGCCGAGGCGTCGCTCTTGAGAGGGCCGAGGAGGTCCCCGCGCATCACCCGCAGCGCCGGGCCGAGCGCGCCGAGGAGCGCGCAGAGCACCGTGGTGAGCGCGGCGAAGGCGGCGATGCGGCCGTCGAACTGCAAGAACCGCGTCCCCTCCGCCCAGTCGCCCAGGCCGCCCGGCGGGGTCATCACGTAGGACTCGATCCTCCTCCCGAGGACGGCGGCTACGCCCAGGCCCAGGACACCGCCCACCAGGCAGAGCACCAGGCTCTCGGCCAGCACGCCGGAGAGTAGCCACGCCCGGCTGGCGCCGAGCGACGCCCGGATCCCCCACTCCCGCTGCTTCGAGATGGCCCGCGCCAGCAGCAGGTTGGCGATGCTCACGCACGCCAGGAGGAGGAAAGCGGAGGCCACGCCCATGAGCATTTGCGTCCGGTCGAGCCACTCCGGGTCCCCCCACCCAGGGTCGTACTCGCCATACAGGACCACGTCCATCCGGCGCGGCTTGCCGTCGGGAAACGGCGCCGCAGCGTCGAGCGACCGTCCCAGCACGGCCAGCGCGGCCTGCGCCTTCTCCCGGGTCACCCCCGGAGCGAGGCGGCCCGCGATGTTCAGCCACTGGGCGTCGCGCTCGTGCAGCCGCGGCACCGCGGTCGCCCGGTCCGCCAGGCTCGCCGGCACGTAGATCGCCGAGGCCAGGTTGAATCCCTGGAAGTCCTTGCCGGCGACGCCGATCACCGTCATGCCCACGCCGTTGATGCGCAGCTCGCGTCCCACGACGTCCGGGCTCCCACCCAGGGTGCCCTGCCAGAAGCGGTGGCTGAGGAGGACCACGGGCGGCGCGTCCGGCCGGTCGTCCGCGGGCTGAAGGAGCCTGCCCATCGTGGGGCGCGTGTTGAAGAACCCGAAGTAGTTACCCGTCACCAGCCCGCCCCAGGCGAAGGAGGTGCGCTCGCCGTCGGAGATGGAGGCGCCGAAGCGCGACGCGCCGACGAGGTCCACCACGGCGGTCTGGCTCTTCAGGAAGTCCTGGTACTCGGGGTAGGACATGGCCCTGCGCGGCTCTTCGTCGGTCCCGGCGTAGACCGAGACGATGCGCTCGAAGTGAGGCGCGTCGATCGTCGGCCAGAGGATCGCCGCCAGGTAGGCGAACAGGGCCGTGTTGGCCCCGATGCCGAGCGCCAGCGTCAGCACGGCCGGCAGCATCACTGCCGGCTGGCGGGAAAGCGAACGGAAAGCGGTCGAGAGCTGCCGCACGGCGTCGCGCATCAGAAAACCTCCGGGATCTTGTCCACGTATTCTACGGGTAATGACCGCTCCGCGTCTGTACCGGCGTCGGCTTCCTACCCTTCTTGGGGTGCTCGCGCTCGCCGCGAGCGCGCCGGCCGAGCCGGCCGCCCTGGGAAAAGCCGACCGCATCCTGATCCTGAAATCGGAGCGCCAGCTCACGCTCTACCGCGAAGGCAAGCCCCTGAAGACCTACCTGGTGGCGCTCGGCGGCTCCCCGGTCGGGGACAAGCAGTGCCAGGGGGACCAGAGGACACCCGAGGGCACCTATCGCATCGAGCTGAAGAACAAGGCCTCCCGCTTCCACCTCTCGCTGCGCGTCTCCTACCCTGACGCCACGGACAAGGCCGAAGCCCGGAAGCGAGGCTGCTCCCCCGGCGGCGACATTGATCCATGGCCTGGGCAAGAGCTTCGCCCACCTGGGCAAGCTCCACCGCACCACGGACTGGACGCTGGGGTGCGTGGCGGTCACCAACGAGGAGATCGAGGAGATCTGGGCGGCGGTGGATGTGGGGACGGCGGTGGAGATCCGGCCTTAAACCACGGGGATTAGTCGTCCTGGATCACGGCGAGCCAACCGCCAAGGGCTTCCCGCAGGTCGTCCAGGGAGATGTGATGGGGCTCGGTGTCCGATCCGAATTCGGGCTGGATCGTGGCCCCCTCGGGTGTGAGGGTCAGGGTGAAGGCGTTGCCCGTGCCCTCCCAGCTCTCCAGTTCGCCGGTCGCGATCTGGTCCACGAGGTCCAGCAGCATCTGCGTGACCTCCGGGCTTTCCTGGACGTCGGAGACCAGGTACTGAGCGAGAAGGTCCCCGGATTCCACCGTCTCCTCCATCATCACCTCTTGTAGAGAGGATAGGCGGTGTTGATGCCGCCGTCGTCCAGGGTGTAGCCCTCGATCGTGAAGCCCTTTCCCGAGGGGCCCTGGAATTTGTCGCCCCCGAGATCCCGGCGCTCCTCCCAGGCATGGAGGATCGCCGCGACGACCTCGTCGAGGCTCAGGCTGTCGGGATAGAACGTCGAGGTCTTCCTCAACCAGCGCCCGGAGCCGTTACGGACTTCCACCTCGGCGATGTAGACCCCGAGAGCGTTCGGGCCGCTGACCCTGCGCGCCACGCGGGCGCCCACGGGGTCCGTCCCCCCCGGTCGCGAGTGGAAGCCGGTCGGCTTGCCGCGGCGGTTGATCTCCCCTTCGAAGATGTGCGCCAGGTTGATGGCCGGGTCGGTGTCGCTCCACTCGGAATCGAGAGGCCGGGCCGCCTCGGTCCGAGGCGGCGCCTCCGCCTCCCGATAGCGGCCCTCCTCGGGCGCGAGGTAGTAGATCGCGAGCCCCAGGAGCAGGCCCGCGAGGGAGAGCAGGGTGCGCTTCACTCGTCCGCGCAGCAGACGTTCACGGAATTGGAAGTAAGCGGCGGAGGGGGGCAGGGGTAGAGGGTTGTTCCGCCCACGGCCACTTGAGTCTGCTCGGCGCTCAGGAGGCGCAAAGTCTCCCGGCACAGCTGCAACTTCCTGGGTGTCTTCTTCACGGCGATCTCCTTTTCTCAGAGTCGGAGGCCTGTCCAGGGTTCGCTATGTTACCGCAGCTGGCTCTCGATCTCGTCCGGATGGCTGGCGCGCACCCGCGCCTCGTCGGCGTCGATGATGCCGTTGAGCGCGAGCTGGCCCAGCGACTCTTCCATGGACATCATGCCGTGGCGCTTGCCCAGGGTGATCTCGTTGTAGAGCTTCTGGAGGTTGTCGCTCCGGATGTGATGGCGCACCGGGTAGGTCGCCATGAGGAGCTCGACCGCGGGGACACGGCCGTGGCCGTCGGCCCGCGGCACGAGCTGCTGCACCACGATCGCGTGGAGCGACAGCGCGAGCTGGTGGCGGATCTGCGCCTGCTGGGCGGGCGGAAAGACGTCCACGATCCGGTGTACGGCCTGGGCCGCGTCGTTGGTGTGCAGGGTTGAGAGGACGAGGTGGCCGGTCTCGGCCGCGGTCAAGGCGGTCGCGACCGTTTCGAGATCGCGCATCTCCCCCACCAGGATGACGTCCGGGTCCTGTCGCAGCGACGCCCGTAGCGCTTCGTGGAAGGAGCGGGCGTCCCGTCCGACCTCGATGTGCTCGATCACCGACTTGATGGAACGGTGCTCGTACTCGACCGGGTCCTCGATCGTGATGATGTGCGCCGTGCGGTTGCGGTTGATCTCCGCCACCAGGGCCGCGAGGGTCGTGGTCTTGCCGGAGCCGGTGGGGCCGCAGAGGAGGACGAGCCCGCGGCTCGGACGGATCAGCTCGGCGAACGCGGGGGGGAGGTTCAGGCTCGCGAGGCTCGGCACTTCGAGCGGCAGCGCGCGGATCGCCGCCGCGAGCTGTCCGCGCTGGCGATGGACGTTGACGCGGAAGCGGCGGGAGGGGCCTCCCCCCTCGTCCAGCTCGCGGCCGGCCGCGAGCCTCAGGGAGAAGTCGGCGGAGCCGCGCTCGTCGAGGTCGCGGCGGGCCCGGCCTCCCAGGTGCGGCTTGAACATCTGCCCCACCTCGTCGCCGTCCATGACCTCGGCCTGCGCCCGGACCAGCCGGCCGTTCACGCGGAAGACCGGCGGCATCCCGGCCAGGACCAGCAGGTCGCTCGCCCCCTGCCGTCCCATCTCCATGAGAAGCGTATCCAGGGGCTCCCCTTCCTGGACGCGCGAGCGGGCCGGCGCGTCCAGATCCTCGGCCGTGGCCGGCGCTCCCTCGTGGGAGACAGCCTCTTCAGGTTGGTCCTGCTGGTTCAGCTCGTTGACGAGCCGGTCGAGTTCGGGATCGCGCAGCTTCTGGGTCATGGTTTCCCTCCCTGGCAACATACGGGCCAGCTCCGGATTCCGTTGCGGTAGGATGCCACCCATGCCCATAAAGATCGGTGACCGGATTCCGGACGTGACGCTCAGGACCATCGCGGCGGGCCGCGAGCGGGAGGTTTCGACGAACGAGCTGTTCCGCGGCAAGCGGGCCGTGCTGTTCGCGGTTCCGGGGGCCTTCACCCCCACCTGCTCGGACTATCACCTGCCCGGCTTCGTGGAGCAGGCCGACGCCATCAAGGCCAGGGGGATCGACCTGATCGCCTGCGTGGCGGTCAACGACCACTTCGTCATGGATGCCTGGGGCAAGGCCCGCGAGGTCGGCGACAAGATCCTCATGCTCGCGGACGGCAACGGCGACTTCGCCCGCGCCATGGGCCTGGACCAGGATTCCTCCCGCTTCGGCATGGGCACCCGCACCCGCCGCTACGCCGCCCTGATCGAGGACGGCGTCCTCAAGGCGATCAAGATCGACCAGCCCGGAAGGTTCGAGGTCAGCAGCGCGGAGAAGATCCTGGAGAGTCTCTAACCCGCCGCATCCGGCCGCCACGGCGCTACCTGCACGCTCTTGAACCGCTCGAGCATCACCTCGCCCGGCGGCGAGCCGCGGCGCTTGCTCACGTCCGCGCAAGTGCACATGTGCACCGACACCCGCCCGCCCTTCCGTGCCTTGGAGTAGCCCGCCGCGAGCGACGCCGCGAAGCGCTCGGTCTCCTTGGGCAGGCGGTCGAGCCCTTCGGGATTGCGCACGACCACGTGCGAGCCCGACTCCGCCGCTACGTGGAACCAGAAGTCCCGCGGCGCTCCGAGCCTGAGGGAGAGCACGTCGTTGTCCTCGGCCGTGCGGCCGACGAGCACGGTCATGCCGTCCGGCGAGACGAACCGCCGGGCCACGGAACGCCCCTGCCACAGGCCCATCTCGGGATCGGGGGGAGGGGGCGCCTTGGGCATGAAGTGTGAACTATTTCACAACCGGACGGTGACGCCGGTGACAGCGCAGCTCTGCCAAGGCGTCTAACCTTCGGTCAAGGAGGACGAACATGCATCGATCCAGACTTCTGCAGTCCATCACGTTGATCATCCTGATGCTCGCCCCGGCGAGTTTCTTTGCTGATTTGAGCGCGCAAGACCTTGGACAGAGCTTCGCCGATGCGAAAGGCGGCAACGGCGGCGGGAACGGGGGTGGTAACGGAAACGGAAACGGGGGCAACGGAGGCGGTAATGGCAACGGTGGAAACGGTGGAAACGGTGGAAACGGGGGCAATGGCGGGAACGGCGGGAATGGCGGCGGTGGCAACAAGCCGCCGCAGCCGCTGAGCGCCGACATCCAGCCCGACACCTGGAACACGAACTGGGAGCACAGCGAAGGGACGGTCTCCGTCGTGATCCGCGGCGGCGGCCTCGATCAGATCGACACCGACTCGATCGTGCTGACCGGCTCCGACGAGGATGCCGAAGGGCTCTCGCCGGTCCGGGTCCAGGCGAACAAGCAACAGATTCGCGCCTTCTTCGCCAAGAGCGACGCCATCGCCCTGCTCGACGACCCGGAGCGCGGCGAGACCCACGAGCTGACGATCGAATTCACCACAGGTGACGGCGCAGAGGCCGAGACCAAGAGTCTGACCTTCGACGTGCGCATCGTGGGCCCGGCCGGCGGCGGCGACGACGACGATGGCGACGGCGAAGAGGACGAGCTCGAGGCAGAAATCCAGCCCGGCACCTGGAACACGAACTGGGCTCGCAGCGCCGGCACGGTCAGCGTCAAGATCACCGGCGACAACCTCGGCGACGTCGACCTCGACTCGATCGTGCTGGTCGGCACCGACACCGCAGCCGCGCCGCTCCCCGCGCTGCGGGCGAGCAAGAGCGGCAATCACATCCGGGCGTTCTTCGCCAAGAAGGCCGCGATCAAGACCCTGGACACGCCCACGGCCGGCGAGACCCATGACGTCATCATCCGCCTGAGCGTGGCGGGCGAAGAAACCGAAATCACCGACATCATCCGGGTCACCGGACCCGGCAACTGACCTCACGCGCAGTAGACCTCCCCTCATCATGGGCGGCGCCTG
>DASUNJ010000836.1:0-5096 GCA_036277235.1 Thermoanaerobaculia bacterium
AGAATGATCGCCCCGAAGATGCCGCCGAGGCCCTCGAGCGCCTCCTGGCAGGCTCCCCGGGCTCGCCGCTCCGCGCCCAGGCGTACCTCCAGGCGGCCCGGCTCGCCAACGAGGAAGGGGACGAGCGCCGCACGCTCTCCCTGATCGAGGGCGCCCGCCGCGAGGGCGTCACCGGCCTGGCCGCGGTCGAGATGGAGAACCTGGCCTGGGACATCGGCCGCGAGATCGACGACGACCAGGTGAGCCGCGAGGCCGGCCGCCGTCTCCTGACCCGCGCCCCGCTCACCGCCGGCGCCCTGGGCGTGGCCGACACCTTCCGCGCCATCGACGGCGACCTCGACTGGACGAGCATCCTCTCGGCCGGCGAGGTGAAGCAGCGCGCCCGCTCCTTCCTCTCCGTGGAACGGCTCTCCGCCGCCCTCGACACCCTGGACAACGTGCCCCCGGCCGAGCGCGACGTGGAGTGGCACCTTCTCCAGGCCCGGGTGCTCACCGAGTCGGGCGACGCCCGCGAGGCGCTCGACGTGCTCGCCTCCGTCTCGGGCGAGTCGCAGGAGGACCGCGCCGGCCTGGAGTGGGAGCGCGCCCTCGCCACCGCCCGGCTCTCGCGGCTGGAGGAGGCGCACCGCCATCTGTCCAACGCCATCCAGTTTGGTGCCAAGGCCGAGCTCTCCGAGGACGCCCTGCGCGACCTCTACGACGATTTCCTCGACGCCGGCCTGGTCGCCGCGGCGGTCGACACCCTCAAGATGCTCCGCCACCTCGATCCGGGCGACACGACCGGCGCGCGCGACCTCTGGGAGCGCGGCTGGACCCTCTACGGCCGGGGCGACTTTGCCGGCGCCGTGACCTTCTGGGGCGACCTTGCCGGGATCTATCCCGAGCACGGCGACGCGCAGCGCGGCCGCTACTGGCAGGCGCGCGCCCTGGAGCAGATCGGCCGGCCGGGCGAGGCGCGCATGATCTACACCGAGATGCTCGCCTCCAACGACACGAGCGACTTCTACAACCGCCGGGCCATGGCCCGCCTGGGCGTGCCCCCGGTCTCCTCGGAGATCCAGCTCGCCAAGGCCCTGGCCACCCCGTGGCCGACCGACCCCCTCCTGGAGCGCGCCAAGCTGCTCACCGACCTCGGCCTGGACGAGCTCGCCGAGCGCGAGATGGAGCTCGTCGAAAAAGAGGCGAGCCACCGCGACCTCCTCGCCCTGCGCGCCATCGTCATGGGCCGCCAGGGCAAGCGCCGCGGCAGCATCGCCCTGCTGCGCGAGGCCTTCCCGGCGCTCGGCGGCCCGCAGCAGTCCTCGGTGCCGGAGGAGATCCTCCGCGCCTACTACCCCCTCGACTACGAGGACACCATCCGCGCCGCCGCCGCCGCGAACGGCCTGCCGGCCTGGCTGGTCGCGGGCATCATCCGCCAGGAGAGCGCCTTCGACCCGCGGGCCACGAGCCCGGTCGGCGCGCGCGGCCTGATGCAGCTCATGCCGGCCACCGCGCGGGAGCTGGCCGACCGGCTCGACAGGAGCTATGGCGCCGACGGCCTCTACGACCCCGAGCTCAGCATCGAGCTGGGCGCGGCCTACCTGGCGCAGCTCATCAAGATGTTCGACGGCAACGTCGAGCTGGCCGTGGCGAGCTACAACGGCGGCCCGAACCGCATCCTCCGGATGTGGAACGAGGCCGGCCCCACCCCCGAGCTGGACGACTTCGTCGAGAACATGGACCTGGACGAGTCCCGCGACTACGTCAAGCGCATCATGGTCCTCGCCGACAGCTACCGCCAGCTCTACCCTGCCGCCGGTTGAGAGAGAGGGCCGTCCGTTGTAAGGACGGCCCTGCTCGCTTTTCGCTCTTACAAGGACGAAAAGGACCAAAAGGACGTAAAGGACCCAAAGGACGCTTTCCCCGTCATTGAAGTCCTTTAGGTCCTTTCTGTCCTTTAGGTCCTTTCACTGAGGTCCGGAACTTGCAGGCGTCCGGCGCAGCGGCTCTCATTGAATATGGACAGTTTGTCAGCATCAAAGCGTCAGATCCTCGCCGAAGTCAGCCACGCGCTGTCCGCGTCCCTGGACGAGCAGGAGACGCTCGCCATCCTGGCGCGCAAGGTGGTACAGGACCTCGCCGACTACTGCGTCATCGACATCTTCGACGGCGACGGCAAGGTGCGGCGCGCCGAGGCGCTGCACCGCGATCCCTCCCTCCAGGAGGTCATGCGCGAGCTCCAGTGGCGCTTCCCGGCAGACCTCGGCGCCGCGGACGGCATGGGCCGGGTCCTGCGCACGGGCCAGCCTCAGCTCGTGGCCGAGCTCTCCGAGGGGGAGATCCGCGCCGCCGCGCGGGACGAGCGGCACCTGGAGCTCGTGCTCCGCATCCGGCCCTGCTCGTACATCCTCGTGCCGATGATGTCGCGCGGCCGGGTGCTCGGCGCCATCTGCCTGGCGCTGTGCGACCCCGGCCACCGTTACGGCCCGGCGGACCTGGCGCTCGCCGAGGAGATCGGCCACCGGGCCGCCCTGGCCCTGGACAACGCGCGGCTCTATCACGAGGCGCAGGACGCGCTGCGCCGGCGCGACGAGAGCGTGGAGGCGCTCCGCGGCCTCAACCAGACCCTGCGCGCGCTGGTCGAAGCCTGCCCGCTCGCGATCATGCTCCTGGAGCCCGACGAGGGGGTCGTGAGCCTGTGGAACCCGGCTGCCGAGCGCATCTTCGGCTGGCGGGAGGACGAGGTCCTCGGCCGTCCCCTGCCGGCCGTGCCGGACGACCGCCGGGACGAATTCCGGCGCAATCTGCAGGCGGTCCTGTGCGGCGCCTTGCCCCAGGGCGTGGAGACCGTGCGCCAGCGCAAGAACGGCGAGCCGGTGCACGTCAGCCTCTGGTCGAGCACCGTCCCTGACGAGCAGGGCCTGCCGCGCATCCTGTCCCTGGTGGCCGACATCACCGCCCGCAAGCAGATCGAACACGCCCTGCGCCAGAGCGATGCGCAACTGCGCCAGCGCGTCCAGGAGCTCGCCGCCGAGGACCGCCGCAAGGACGAGTTCCTCGCCATGCTCGCCCACGAGCTGCGCAACCCCCTCGGAGCCATCTCGAACGCCGGCTACGTCCTCGGCCAGCTCGACCAGACCCCGGAGGCCGACGCGCGGATGCGCGACCTCGTGGGCGTCATCGGCAGGCAGATCCGCCACCTCTCCCGGCTGGTGGACGATCTCCTGGACGTCTCGCGCTTCACGCGCGGCAGGATCGAGCTGCGCAAGCGCGAGGAGGAGCTGGGGCCGATCGTCCAGGGCGCGGTCGAGACCACGCGGCCCGTGCTGGAGCAGAAGGGACATCGGCTCACGGTCTCCCTGCCCGCCGAGCCGGTCTACCTCGAAGGCGACGCCACCCGCATCGAGCAGGTGCTGGCCAATCTCCTCCACAACGCCGCCAAGTTCACCGATCCGGGCGGCAACATCGATCTCACCGTCGAGATCGACGGTCCCGAGGTGCTGCTGCGGGTGCGGGACGACGGCCAGGGCATCGAACCGGAGCTCCTGCCGCGCATCTTCGATCTCTTCGTCCAGGAAGACCGCAGCCTGGCCCGCTCCCACGGCGGCCTGGGGATCGGGCTGACCCTGGTGCGCAGCCTGGTGGAGCGCCATGGCGGCACGGTTGAGGCCCACAGCGCAGGCCCGGGCCGCGGCAGCGAGCTCGTGGTGCGGCTGCCGCTCTGCACCGACCGCGCCGCGGAGCCGGCCGA
This sequence comes from Thermoanaerobaculia bacterium, assembly GCA_036277235.1. Classification (GTDB taxonomy): domain Bacteria; phylum Acidobacteriota; class Thermoanaerobaculia; order Multivoradales; family UBA5704; genus DATMER01. Next base: position 3,731 of record DASUNJ010000836.1, read on the forward strand.
GCCGTGCCGGGAGCAGCTCCGGGAACCGGAGCGCGGCCCGGCCCGCATCCTCCTGGTCGAGGACAACGTGGACGCCGCCGATGCCCTGGCCGAGCTTCTTCGGCTCTGGGGGCACGAGGTCGAAGTGGCCCACGACGGCGCCGCCGCCGTGCAATCCGCGGGCGCGCTCCGGCCCGGCGTGGTCCTCCTGGACATCGGTCTGCCCGGCATGGACGGCTACCAGGTGGCCGGCGCCCTGCGCGGTTTGCCCGGGCTTCAGGGCACCCTGATCGTCGCCCTCACCGGCTATGGCCAGGAATCCGACCGCCAACGCTCGGCCCGGGCAGGCTTCGACTACCACCTGGTCAAGCCGGTGGACCTCGAAGAGCTGCGCCGTCTGGTGTCGACGGGCCGCGAGGAAATGCTCAAAAGAGGCGCGCGAGCGCAATTTCAGGCACCCAAGTTGCAGGCGTTGAGACCTCGACCCATGAACAAGGACAAGGAGAGAGACGATGAACTTGTACGTAGGTAACCTCCCCTATCGGATGACCGAAGACGCGCTGCGGCAGGAGTTCGAGCAGTACGGCCAGGTCGCCTCCTGCACCATCATCACGGACAAGGCCACGGGTCAGTCCAAGGGCTTCGGCTTCCTGGAGATGCCGTCCCCCGAGGAGGCCCAGGCGGCCATCACCGGGTTGAATGGCCGGGAGGTGCAGGGTCGCAGGCTGAACGTGAACGAAGCCCGGCCGCGCGAGAACGGCGGCGGTGGCGGTGGTTTCCGCGGCGCCGGTGCCGGCCGCAGCGGCGGCGGCGACCGCCCGCGCCCGCGCGACAACGACCGCTGGTAGAAGGAATCCCTCCTCCAGACTCCTGAACGCCGGCTGGAGCTTCTCCGGCCGGCTTTTGGCATTTCTCAAGAGCGGGACGCGCTCGGGGCGGAGCGGCGACCGCTCGGCGTTGAGCGGCAACGGCTCGAGGTCGAGCGGCAACGGCTCACCGGCGAGCGGCAACGGCTCACCGGCGAGCGGCGACGGCTCGGCGTCGAGCGGCAACCGCTCAGGGGCGAGCGGCGACGGCTCGGCTTCGAGCGACGGCCGCTAGAGGTCGAGCGACGGCGGCTCGGCTTCGAGCAGCAGCCGCTCAGCTTTGAGCAGCGACGGCTCAGAGCCGAGCGGGCGCCCCTGGTCCGGATCTCGCAAGTCCTGTCGGGATCGTGATGTTCCGCCGTCTGGTCTGTCTGACTGCTCTCACCCTACTTGCCTGCTCGCCGCCCGAGGGCCTGTCGTCCACCGCAGCCGCTCCCGCGGAAGAGACCCGTCCGGCTCCCGCTCCCCGCATCCCGCTGACCGTGCGGGAGACCGCGGGCGTCGCCCGGACCGGAGAAGTC
>DASUNJ010000837.1:0-21697 GCA_036277235.1 Thermoanaerobaculia bacterium
CCATCAGGTTGGCCCGCCGGGCCGAGGGCTCGATCGGAGCGCCGAGCGCGTCAATGGCTTCCGCCCAGCCCTCCTCGGAGATCAGGGTGACCTGGCGGCGTCCGCCCTGGTTGGCGCTGCCCTCGAGCCCCCGCCCAGGCAAGAGCGTAGCGCTCTCGCGCGGGTCCATGGGACCGCGCTTGAAGCGCTTGAGCCAGATGGCGCTCAGGCGCCCGCCGGAGCTCACTTGGCCACGGGCTCCGGCGAGGTGAATACCGTATCCGGCAGGGTGTCGAAGACCGCAATGTCGGACATTTCCAGCTTGCGGTCACCGCCGACCATGGCGCGGGTGGGAGCGAGGAGGATCTTGCCGTACCTCTGCCAGCCCTGCCAGCGCCAGATGGTCGGCTCGGTGGCCCGGGGCTCGTTGGGCTGGGCCTGGAGGAGATAGGCCCAGCGGTCCATCAGATGCGTGTCGCGGTTGATGTAGGCCCAGTACTCGTCGCCCGGGGTCAGGCCGACGTTGCCGAAGGTCAGGTGGAGCTTGTCATAGGTGTTGCCCTCGATCTGCTCGGTCCCCTCGTAAGCGAGGTTCACCCCCGGGTCCTGGAGCTTGTAAGGCATCAGCAGCCAGTAGGTGTCGTTGATCCAGGCGCCGTAGGCGCGCTCCAGCCACTCCTTGGCCGCGTCCCCCTCGGCCTTCTTGCCGTCCAGCCAGACCTCCCCCTGCTTGGTGTTCAGGTTATGGAGGACGACGTACTTCTGCCCCTCCGGGGACTGGCCCTCGACTCGGTGGCGGCCGGACCACTTGTCCCAGTGATGGGTGCGGCGGCCGGCGAAGGTGAAGCGGATGAAGTGCGTGGCATCCCAAGCCTCCTTGCCCCCGAGGGCCTGCATCACCTGCCCGGCCACATCCGCAGCGGAAGGCTGGGCCGCGGCAGGCTGAAGAGTCAGGAGAGAGAGGAGGAGGACGATTCCGGTCGCTAGACATGTGCGTAGGGACATGGCTTGTCTCCTTGAAGGTCGGCGCGGACGATCCTAATACAGCCTGGAGCCTACCTGATGGATCGACAGCCTCCGGGCCGGTCCGGGTTTCGCATATCCTTCCTCGGCCATGGATGGAAAGCTCACCTATGCCGCTCATGTCCCCGAGGGGGACGGTCCGTTCCCCTCCGTGATCCTTCTGCACGGCTGGGGCGCCAACGCTCACGACCTGCTCGGCTTCGCACCCTACCTGCATGGCGGCAACGCCCTGGTGCTCTGCCCGCAGGGGCCGGTCTCGCTCCCGATCGGCTACGGCGTGCGGGGCTACGGATGGTTCCCGCTCGTCCCCGGCCAGCCCGCGGACCCCGAGGCCTTCCGCCAGGGTGCCGACGCCCTGCGTGCTTTCGTCAAGCAGGCTCTGGAGCGCTATCCGATCGACCGCGAGCGGATGGTGATCATGGGGTTCAGCCAGGGGGGCACGATGGCCTACGATCTGGCGCTGCGGGATCCGGCCCACTACGCCGGCCTGGCGGCTCTGGCCTCCTGGCTCCCCGGAGTGCTCGCCGAGACTCTGCCGAAGGTACCCGAGCACGAGGGTTTCCCGGTGCTGGTCATCCACGGCACGCGCGACGACCGCATCGCGGTGGAGAAGGCCAGGGAGTCCCGCGAGACTCTGCGTCCCTACGGCGTCGCCATGACCTACCGCGAGATCGAAGGCATGGGCCACGAGATCAACCAGGAGTCCCTCAAGATCATCGTCAAGTGGCTCGACGAGAAGGTGTTCGGGAAGCAGCGTTAGGGATGTGATAATCTAGTGACGTTCGAGGCGGGGTCTCTTGATCCCGTTTCCGCCCGGAGGCCTCTCCGAGACGCGCAACCCGGAGAGACCCCGGGCGGTACATCGAGCAACCCTCCAAGTCCCCATCGTCTAGTGGTTAGGACTCTGCCCTTTCAAGGCAGCAACACGGGTTCGAATCCCGTTGGGGATACCAACTGTCCACTACGCCGCTGGGTCAACTGAGCGTAGCCGTTCGTACTCGAATATCTCCAGGGATGTCGCAACGTCAGAGTCAGACGTCGCGCCAAGGCTCAACATGGCGCGCCTTAACGTATAATCGCGACATTGCAACTGTACCGAGCTGCACAGCCAGAGTAACAAGGTTCTCCTTGTCCCCTCGTTGTCGCACGCAAATCCTGAGGCACTTCCTCAGTTCCTGCGGCGTAACAGAATTGGAGCGACATGTCTCGTTCTATCCAGATATGTCGCGTAGGCTGGCGTTTATGTAGCTTCATTGACGCTGAGTGTCGTGTCTTGTTTGCAAGGCGTAGCGCTATGGAGAGTTTGTGTCACGTTGTCTCTGCTTGGTGTCGCTGGTTTGGTCCATAACGTCTCGCTGTATCTTTGTGTCATATCGCTTTGTAGCCGTGGTGTCGCAGATTAGGCGAGGTGTCTCGTCTTCTGTGAACATGCTGCATCCGCTCGGGGTAGGACTGCGGAAGAATTAGTTGTAGGGTGCGACGTCAACGTCTTACGGTGCGACACTCTGCGCTGCTTCGGAGGTGGAGTAGGAGATCGCTGGCGTACATTCGGCCTGCTCTGCGACAAGGGAGTCCTTCGAGATGGCGCTGAACCTGTCCATTGCCCGGATGAGCAGGGTCGCCACTCGCCGAGGCGGTACCTAATCCGGCGTTGTCAGCTCGAGCAGGAGCCGCTCGATCCGTAGGAGCATGAGCTGTTGCGGCCTTATTGAAATGGGCTGCGGCAACGACGCTTTTGGCTGAACCGCGCTCGCAGACGAATCATGGTCTCGTCCGCGAGGCCTTCTCCGCTGATCGTCCTGACTTTCCAGCCCTTGAACCCACCCATGGATTCCAGGGATGAGCCATCAATTCGTTGTCCCGCAAAACAGACTGAAAGCACCTGTATGTGTTGGGTACCCATCTTTACCTAAAGCTGGATGGGGAGGACGCCTGAATTTCACTGTACCCCTACAGGATGCGGCCCTAGCCGTACCTGCGAAGCGGGCCTTCACCTTTCTTGCCGAAGGGGAAGAGGAGGCAGGAGCCCTCACTTATCGGGAGCTCGATGCCCGTGCGCGTGCGATTGGCGCGCTCCTTCGGCAGTTAGGCGCGGAGGGCGAGACCGTCATCCTGTTACTCCCGCCTGGCCTGGATCTCGTAGCCGCCTTCTTCGGCTGCCTTTATGCCGGAGCGGTCGCGGTCCCAATCTTCCCGCCGCGTTCCAGCCGGATGATGCCGCGGCTCCAAGCCATCTTGGAGGACGCCCGCCCGGCCATAGCGCTCACCACTGAGGCAGTGCTCTCCCGGGTGGAGGGGCGGTTCCAGGACACAATTGGCGCGAGGGGGTTGCGCTGGCTGACGGTGGAGGAGATCGAGCCCGGCATGGCCGAGGAGTGGCGGCCGCCGGCGATCGGCGCCGATACGCTCGCCTTCCTGCAGTACACCTCCGGGACTACCTCGGCGCCGAAGGGCGTGATGGTCAGCCACGGCAACCTGCTGCACAACGAGCAACTAATCCAGCGCGCCTGCGGCCACGGTCCCGACTCGGTCTTCGTGAGCTGGCTGCCGCTCTACCACGACCTCGGTCTAATCGGGAACGTCCTGCAGTCAGTATATGTGCAGGCGTCCTGCGTTCTCATGGCCCCCGTCGCCTTCCTCCAGCGGCCGAACCGCTGGCTCAAGGCGGTTAGCGACTATCGCGGCACCACCAGCGGCGGGCCCAACTTCGCCTACGACTTGTGCGTGCGCAAGGTCCTGCCGCAGGAGCGCGAGGGCCTCGACCTGAGCTCCTGGCAGGTCGCCTTCAATGGCGCCGAGCCGGTGCGGCGGGAGACTCTGGAGAGGTTCGCCGAGGCGTTCGGGTCCTGCGGCATGCGTCGCGGCGCGCTCTATCCCTGCTATGGCCTGGCCGAGGCGACCCTCATGGTCTCGGGAAGCCGGCTTTCGCAGGGCGCGGTGTGCGGGAGCTTCGCCGCGGAGGCGCTGGAGCGCAACGAGGTGGCGGCCGTCCCGGAGGGCGCGCCGGAGGCGCGCAGCCTCGTGAGCAGCGGCCGTCCCCTCGAGGGCCTGTCCGTGGTGATCGCCGATCCCGACTCGGGGGTCCCCTGCCCGGCCGGCCGGGTCGGCGAGATCTGGGTCTCCGGCGCCAGCGTGGCCCGCGGGTACTGGAATCGGCCCGAGGAGACCCGGCAGGCATTCGGCGCGTTCCTGGCTGGCCGCGACACGAGCCCGTTCCTGCGGACCGGCGATCTCGGTTTCCTGCACGAAGGTGAGCTGTTCATCTCCGGACGGCTCAAAGACCTCCTCATCATCCGCGGCCGCAACCTCTATCCACAGGACATCGAGCTCACCGTAGCGAGCAGCCATGGCTCGCTCCTGCCTGGAGGCGGCGCCGCGTTCGCCCTCGAGGGGGAAGAGGGGCAGGAGCGGCTGGTCGTGGTGCACGAGGTGGAGCACCGCGCCGGCCTGGACCCCGGAGAGATCGCGGAGGCCGCCCGCCGCGCCGTCGCCGAGGAGCACGAGGTCCAGCTCCACGAGCTGGTGCTGATCCGCGCCGGCACGATCCCGAAGACGACCAGCGGCAAGGTCCAGCGCCGCGCCTGCCGCCGGGACCTGCTGGAAGGGCGCCTGAAGGTCGTCGCCCGGCACGCCGCCGCGGCGGCCGGCGAGGAGCGGGAGGTCGTCGACCTCACCGCGGACGCTCTCCTGGCGCTGCCGCCCGAAGAGCGCCCGCCCGTCCTGGAAGGGTTCCTGTGCGCGGTGGTCGCCCGGGTGGCGCGGGTGGCGCCCACGGAGGTCCGGCCAGAACAGCCGCTGACCGCCCTCGGGCTCGACTCCCTGGCGGCGCTCGAGCTGCGCAACGAGGTGGAGGTCCGGCTCGGCATCCCGCTGCCTTGGATCAACCTTCTCGAAGGAGCCGGTCTCGCGCAGCTCGCCGACGAGATCCTGGGCGAGCTGGGCTCCGCCTCCGCGGCGGCGCCTCCGGTGCCCTCCGGGATCGCCGGTCCCGAGCACCCGCTCTCCCACGGCCAGGAGGCGTTGTGGTACCTCAACCGGCTGGCGCCCGAGAGCGCGGCCTACAACCTTTTCGGGGCGGTTCGCATCCCCCCGGGCCTGGATGCCGGCGCTCTGGAGCGCGCCCTCCAGGCGCTCGCCGGCCGGCATGACGCGCTGCGGACCACATTCGAATCCCGGGACGGTCAGCCGTTTCAGCGAGTGCATCTGCGCGGCGAGGTCCGCCTATTCCAGGAGGACGGTTCTGGCCTCGACGAGAGCGGGCTGCGCGCCCGGTTGCTCCGCGAGGCGCTGCGCCCCTTCGACCTGGAGAATGGCCCGCTTCTGCGGGCGAGCCTCTTCTCGCGGCCGCAAGGCGGGCACGTCCTTCTGGTGGCGATTCATCATGTGGTGGCCGACTTCTGGTCGCTGGGGATCGTACTGCGGGAGCTCGCGCAGGTGTATCGCCAGGAGACCGGAGGGAGCGCGGCGGAGCTGCCTCCCCTGCCCCTGACTTACGCGGATTACGTCCACTGGCAGCGGTCGCGGCTTGCCTCCGGCGAGGGCGAGCGCCTCTGGGAGTACTGGCGCGAGCGTCTGGCGGGAGCGGCGCCGGAGCCGCTGGAGCTGCCGCTGGACCGGCCGCGTCCGCCGGCCCAGACGTTCCGCGGCGCCGCCGTCTCGCGCAAGCTCGGTGCGGAGCTGAGCGAGAGGTTGAAGGCGCTGGGGCGGTCGCGCGGCGCGACGCTCTTCATGACCCTGGCCGCCGCCTTCCAGGCGCTGCTCTGCCGCCATGCCAGGCAGTGGGAGGTCGTGCTGGGAGCGCCGACGGCGGGCCGCAACGCCGCGGGCCTCGCGGGGCTGGTCGGCTATTTCGTCAATCCCGTGCCCCTGCGGGTGGACCTCGAGGGCGATCCGAGCTGGGAGAGCTTCCTGAACCGGGTGCGCGCCTCGGCGCTCGGCGCCTTCGCGCATCAGGACTATCCGTTCCCGCTGCTCGTGGAGAGGCTGCAGCCGTCGCGCGACCTCAGCCGCTCACCCCTGTTCCAGGCGGCTTTCGTCCTGCAGAAGGCCCCCGTCGGCGAGCCGGCGAGCCTGGCCGCTCTCGCCCTGGGTGTCGACGGGCCGGGCTTCCCGCTGGCAGGGCTGACGCTGGAGCCGTTCCCCCTCGAGCAGTGCGTCGCCCCGTTCGACCTGACGCTGATGGCTGCCGAGCTGGAGGACGGCCTCGGCCTCTGCCTGCAGTACGCGGCGGACCTGTTCGATGCCGGGACGGTCGAGCGCATGGCCGGCCACCTCGGCGTGCTGCTGGCCGGCGCAGCGGCGGAGCCGGGCTGTCCGGTGCTCGGCCTGCTGCTGCTGACGGAACCCGAGCGCCAGCAACTCGTCCGGGAGTGGAACGCCACTCCGGCGGAATTCCTGGACGGCCCTTGTCTGCACGAGATCTTCGCCGCCCAGGCAGCACGCTCGCCGGAGGCGGTCGCGGTGGTCTGCGAAGGGGAGCGGCTGAGCTACGGCGAGCTCGACCGGAGGGCAAACCGGCTCGCCTGGCACCTGCTCGGCTTGGGGGTCTCCCCCGGGGACCTGGTGGGCCTTTGCCTGGAGCGGTCGGTAGAAATGCTGGTAGCGATCCTGGGGGTCCTCAAGGCTGGCAGCGCCTACCTGCCGCTCGATCCCGCGTATCCTCGCGACCGTCTGGCCTTCATGCTGGCGGACAGCCGGGTGCCGGTGCTGCTCGCCCATGAGTCGCTGGCCAAAAGCTTGCCGGAGCCCGGTCCGGCCACCCGTGTGGTGTTCCTGGATCGAGACCCGGAGCGGATCGTAGGCGAAAACGCAGAAGCCCCCATCGTCGAAGTCTCGCCAGACCATCCCGCCTACGTCATCTACACCTCCGGCTCGACGGGGAGGCCGAAGGGGGTGGTGGTGCGCCACGGCAACGCCGTGCGGCTGTTCACAGCAACCGACCCCTGGTTCGGCTTCGGTCCGGAGGATGTCTGGACGCTCTTTCACTCCTACGCCTTCGATTTCTCGGTGTGGGAAATCTGGGGGGCCCTGCTCTACGGCGGTCGTCTGGTGGTCGTGCCCTGGTGGGAGAGCCGCTCGCCGGAGGCCTTCTACGAATTGCTGCGCACTGAACGGGTGACGGTGCTCAACCAGACACCCTCGGCGTTTCGACAGTTGATCTGGGCCGAGGATGCGGTGCTCGCCGGAACGGCATCGGACCTGGCCTTGCGCTGGGTGATTTTCGGCGGCGAGGCGTTGGAGACGGCGAGCCTCGTACCCTGGTTCGCGCGCCACGGAGACGAATGGCCCCGGCTGGTGAACATGTACGGCATCACCGAGACAACGGTGCACGTCACCTACCGCCCGCTCGGACGTATGGATGCCAAAGGGTCCCGCAGCGTCATCGGCAGGGCGATCCCCGACCTTGCCCTTCACGTGCTGGACAAGGTGTTCCAGCCGCAGCCGGTGGGAGTACCAGGGGAGATGCACGTCGGCGGCACGGGCCTCGCCCTGGGGTACTTGGGACGTCCGGAGCTGACGGCGGAGCGCTTCGTGCCCAACCCCTATGGCGAGCCCGGCTCACGGCTTTACCGCAGCGGCGATCTGGCGCGTTATCTGCCGGACGGGGATCTCGAATACCTGGGCCGGATCGACCACCAGGTGAAGATTCGCGGTTTTCGCGTCGAGCTGGGAGAGATCGAGTCGGCGCTGGCCACACAACCGTCCATCCGGGAAGCGGTGGTGCTGGCCCGCGAGCATGGGACGGAAAAGCGGCTGGTGGCCTACCTCGTGCCCGCCGCCGACGAGAACCCCTCGGCCGCGGAGCTGCGCGAGCACCTCCGCCGGACCTTGCCCGAGCACATGGTTCCGGCGGCTTTCGTGATCCTGCCGGCGCTGCCGCTGACTCCCAACGGCAAAGTGGACCGCAAGGCTCTGCCGGAGCCGGAGCCGGCGGCCCGGCAGGAGCGCACCGCGCCGCGCACGCCGCTGGAGGAGCGGCTCGTCGCGATCTGGTCGAACCTGCTGGGCGTGGAGGAGATCGGGATCGAAGAAAGCTTCTTCGATCTGGGCGGCCACTCGCTGCTGGCCATGCGCGTGATCTTCCGGGTGCGCGAGGAGCTCGGTGTGGAGCTAGCGGTGCGCACCCTCTTCGAGAGGCCGACGGTGGCGGCCCTGGCCGCGGTCCTCGAACAGCTCGGGGCGGACCGGCCGGCTTCGGCGGTCCCGCCGCTCCAGCCGGTGCCCCGGGACGGCGGCCTGCCCCTGTCGTTCGCCCAGGAGCGCCTCTGGTTCCTGCACGAGCTGCTGCCGGGGAGGGCGGACTACAACATCGCGGCGGCGCTGCGCCTCTCGGGCCGGCTCGACCGCGGGGCGCTGCAGCGGACGTTGACGGAGATCGCCCGCCGCCAGGAGTCGCTGCGCACCACCTTCCGGCTCGCAGACGGACAGCCGGTGCAGTGGATCGGCCCCGCGGAGCCGTGGCATCTCCCCTTGATGGACCTGACGGCCCTCGGCCCGGAGGAGCGCGAACGGGAGGCCCGCCACCGGGCCACCGAGGAGGGGACGCTCCCCTTCGACCTCGCGGTCGGGCCTCTCGTCCGCACGGTGCTGTTGCGCCTGGGTCCGGCCGAGCACATCCTGGTGCTCGTCGCCCATCACGCCGTCTTCGACGGCTGGTCGGTCGGCATCCTGACCCGCGAGATGGGAGCGCTCTATTCCGTCCTGGCCCAGGGCGGCGACGGCCGGGGGCTGCTGCCCGAGCTGCCCGTCCAGTATGCCGACTTCGCGGTCTGGCAGCGCCGGTGGCTCGCCGGCGGAGAGCTCGACCGGCAGCTCGCCTGGTGGCGGGAACGACTGGCCGGAGCCCCGCCCCTCTTGGAGCTCCCGGCGGACCGGCCCCGTCCGAAAACGACCACCGGGCAGGGCGGCACCCGCTCCTCCCGGCTGGCGCCGGATCTGGCCGTTGCGCTGCACGCCCTGGGCCGCGGCCGTGGAGCCACCCTCTTCATGACCCTCTTCGCCGGCTGGGCGGCGCTCCTCCACCGCTACACGGGCGAGACCGACCTGCCGGTGGGGACGCCGGTGGCCAACCGGCCGCGGGCGGCGCTGGAAGACCTCATCGGGCTCTTCGTCAACAGCCTGGTCCTGCGCACGGACCTGGAGGGCGATCCTGCCTTCCTGGAGCTCGTCGGCCGGGTCCGCGAGGGCCTGCTCGGTGCCCAGGCCCACCAGGACCTGCCGTTCGAGAAGCTCGTGGAGGCGCTGGCACCGCAGCGCAGCACCGCGCACACGCCGCTGTTCCAGGTGCTGTTCGTCCTGCAGAACGCCCCCTTCACCGCCCTCGAGCTGCCGGGCCTGACCCTGTCTCCGGTCGAGATCGAGGGGCGCACGGCACAGCTCGATCTGTCCCTCTCGCTGACCGAGTCCGGACCGGAGATCGCCGCCACCCTGGAGTTCAACCGCGACCTGTTCGATCCCGCGACGGCGGACCGCATGCTCGGCCATCTGGAAGCTCTGCTCGACGGCGCCGCGGCCGCTCCCCACGCCTGCTTGTCGGAGCTGCCCCTGCTGAGCGCGGCGGAGCGCCGGCAGCTCCAGGTGGAGGCCGGCACGGCGGACGGCGTTGCCCCGGGGGAGAGCTGCCTGCACTGGCTCTTCGACGAGCAGGCGGCACGGACGCCCCAGGCCGTGGCCCTGGTCTGCGATGGCACGTCTCTCACCTACGCCGAGCTGCGGGAGAGATCGGACCGGCTGGCGCAGCGCCTCGCGGGGATCGCGCCGGAGGCGCCGGTGGGGGTCTGCCTGGAGAGCTCGCCGGAGCTGGTGGTGAGCCTCCTCGCAGTCTGGAAGGCCGGCGGGGCCTACCTGCCTCTCGACCCGGCGTACCCTCCCGAACGGCTGGCCTTCATGGTGGAGGATGCGGGGGCTTGCGCCGTCCTCACCTCCGGGCAGCGGCCGGCGCTCCCCTGGGCGGGCAGCGCACGGGTCGTGGTGGTACCCGTGGGCGGCGGCCCGGCCGGGGAACCACCGCCCCCCTGCGGCCATGCCTCCCCCGGCTTGGCCTGGATCATCTACACCTCCGGCTCGACCGGGACGCCGAAAGGGGTGGGCGTCGAGCACGGCGCGGCGGCCGATCACATGCGCAACGTCGTGGCAGCCTGGGGCCTGGGCAGCGGCGACCGGGTGCTCCAGCTCTCGTCCCCCAGCTTCGACATGTCTCTGGAGGAGATCGTGGCGCCCCTTCTGTGCGGCGCCACGGTCGTCCTGCGCGGGTCCGATCTCTGGGAGCCCTCGCGCCTCCTCGGCCGCGTCGCCGGCTTGGGGCTCACCGTCCTCAACCTCCCCACCGCCTATTGGCAGCAGTGGATCTGGGAGTGCGAGCAGGGGGGCGCGGCCGAGGAGCTGCCGCTGCGGCTGGTGGTGGTGGGCGGGGAGGCGGTGCCGGCCGAGGCGGCGCGCCGCTGGCACCGGACACCGCTGGGCCGCGTGCGGCTGCTCAACGGCTACGGCCCCACCGAGGCCGTCATCAGTGCCTCCTTCCACGAGGCCGACGCCGGGGAGGCCACGCCGGACGGCTCCGTCCCCATCGGCCGTCCCCTCGCCGGGCGGAGTGGCTGGGTCCTGGACCGCCGGGGGGCCCCGCTCCCCCTGGGTGTGCCGGGCGAGCTGCACCTGGGTGGGCGATCGCTGGCCCGGGGCTATCCGGGCAGGCCCGACCTCACGGCGGAGAGGTTCGTGCCCGACCCCTTCTCGGCCGTGCCCGGCGGCCGTCTCTATCGCACCGGGGACATGGCCCGCCGCCTGCCCGCCGGTCCGCTCTCCTTCCTCGGGCGGACCGACCGGCAGGTCAAGGTGAGGGGCTTCCGCATCGAGCCGGCCGAGGTGGAGGCGGCGCTGGCACGCCATCCGGCGGTGCGGGAGGCGGTAGTCGTGGCGCGGGAGCTGGCCGGTGGCAAGGCGCTGGTGGCCTATGTGACCGCCTCCGGAGCGTCCCCGGCGGCGTCCGAGCTCCGGGACCATTTGAGGGCCTCGCTGCCGGAGCACATGGTGCCGCCAGCCTTCGTTCTCCTCGACTCCCTGCCGCTGACGCCCAATGGCAAGGTGGACCGCCGGGCGCTTCCGGCTCCGGAGATCGAGGCGGACCGTGGGTTCGTGGCGCCGAGGACGCCGGCCGAAGAGATCCTGGCCGGCCTCTGGGCGGAGCTGCTGGGTCTCGCGCAGGTGGGGGCCGAGGACAGCTTCTTCGAGCTGGGGGGGCATTCGCTCCTGGCCACGCGGGTAGTCTCGCGGCTGCGCGGGATCTTCGGAGTGGAGCTCCCGTTGCGTGCCCTGTTCGAGAGCCCGACAGTGGCCGCCCTGGCCCGCCGGGTGGAGGAGGCCCGGCGGGACGAGGGCGCTCCGGCCGCGCCGCCGATCGTGCCGGGCGCGCGCGGCGGCGAGCTGCCGCTGTCCTTCTCCCAGGAGCGCCTCTGGTTCCTCGATCAGCTCGATCCGGGCAGCGCCGCCTACAACATCGCCGCAGCCATCGGCCTGGACGGGCCCTTGAACGAGCGCGCCCTGGAGGCGGCGCTCGGCGAGATCGTGCGCCGCCACGAGGCGCTGCGCACCACGTTCGCGGCGGTGGATGGATGGCCCGTGCAGCGGATCGCGCCGTTCGCGCCCCTCATCCTCGCACAGGTGGACCTGCGGTCGGCCACTGGGGATCCACGGCGGGAGGCGCTCCGACTCGCCGCGGAGGATGCGGTCAGGCCGTTCGACCTTGCGCGCGGCCCGCTGCTGAGGCTCTCCCTCCTGCGCCTGGGCGAGGAAGAACGCGTGCTCCTCCTCGCCATGCACCACATTGTCTCCGACGGCTGGTCGCTGGACCTTTTCGTGCGGGAGCTGACGGCGCTCTACACCGCCTTTGCCTCCGGCCGGCCTTCGCCGCTGCCGGAGCTGGCGGTCCAGTACCCCGACTATGCGGTCTGGCAGCGGCAATGGTTGCAGGGGGAGGTCCTGACGGCCCAGCTCGCCTACTGGCGCGAGCGGCTGGCCGGCGCCGAAGGGGTCCTGGATCTCCCCGCGGACCGCCGGCGTCCACCGGTCCAGAGCTTCCGGGGAGGAGAGCTGCCGTTGACCCTCTCCGGAGATCTCGTCGCGGCGCTGGAGGCCCTCGGCCGGCGCGGCGGGGCGACGCTGTTCATGACGCTCTTTGCCGCCTGGAAGGCGCTCCTCTGGCGCTCCACCGGCGCGGCCGACCTGCGGGTCGGCACGCCGGTGGCGAACCGGACGCGCCTGGAGACGGAGCCGCTGATCGGCTTCTTTGTCAACACTCTGGTGCTGAGGACCAATCTGGCCGGCGATCCCGGATTCGGGGAGCTGCTCGGGCAGGTGCGCCGCGGCACGCTGGACGCCTACGCCCACCAGGACCTGCCGTTCGAGCGTCTGGTCGAGGAGCTGCAGCCCGAGCGCGACCTGTCGCACACGCCGCTGTTCCAGGTCCTGATTGCCCTGCAGAACGACCCGGTCCCGGCCCTCGACCTGCCCGGGCTGCGCGTGCGCCGGATGGAGGTGGGCAGCGCCACGGCGAAGTTCGATCTGAGCCTGATGCTGGAGCGGACGGCCGAGGGGGTTGCCGGATCTCTGGTCTATGCCTCCGACCTGTTCGACGCCTCGACAGCCGGGCGGATCCTCTCCCACTTCCGCGTCCTCCTGGACGGCGTGGTGGCCTCATCGGAGGCACCCCTCTCGGCTCTGCCGCTGCTGACCTGGGCGGAGCGGGAGCAGCTCCTGGCCTGGAACGAGACCGGGACGGCCGCGGGCGGGGATCTCTGCCTGCACGACCTGGTCGAGGCGCAGTCGGAGCGGACGCCGCAGGCGCCAGCCCTGATCGACGGTGCGGAGCGGCTCACCTACGAGGAGCTGAACCGGAGGGCGAGCTGCCTGGCGGAGCACCTGAGGACGCTCGGCGTCGCTCGGGAGGTGGGGGTGGGAGTCTTCCTGGACCGCTCCGCCGATCTGGTTGTCAGCCTGCTGGCGGTGCTCAAGGCCGGAGGTCTCTACGTTCCGCTCGATCCAGCCTATCCGCCGGAGCGGGTGGGCTTCATCCTGGAAGACACGGCCGCGCCGGTGATCCTGAGCCGGGAGAGCCTGGCCGGCCGGCTGCCGGCCGCAGGCTCGCGGCTGGTCCTGGTTGACCGGCACGCGGAGACCTGGTCGCGGTGGAGCGGCGGGAGCCCGCGCCGGGCCAGCAGCCCGGACCACCTCGCCTACGTCATCTACACCTCCGGCTCGACCGGCCGGCCCAAGGGCGTAGCCATCGAGCACCGCAACGCCGTCGCGCTGGTGCGCTGGTCGGAGGAGGTCTACTCGCCCGCAGAGGTCTCGGGGGTGCTGGCTTCGACCTCGATCTGTTTCGACCTGTCGATTTTCGAGCTGTTCGTGCCGCTCAGCCGTGGCGGCACGGTAATCCTGGCCGAGAACGTCCTGGAGCTCGGCGCCCTGGCCGTCCGCGAATCGGTCACCCTGGTCAATACGGTGCCGTCGGCGATGGCTGAGCTGCTGCGGCTGGGCGGGATGCCGGAATCGGTGCGCACGGTCAATCTGGCCGGCGAGCCCCTGCAGCGCAGCCTGGTCGAGGCGATCTACGGGCTGGGCACGATCGAACGGGTCTACAACCTCTACGGCCCCTCGGAGGACACGACCTATTCCACCTTCACCCGGGTGGCGCCGGGGGCAGGGCGGCCTGTCGCCATCGGCAGGCCGCTGACCGGAAAGCAATCCTGGGTGCTCGACGCCCGGCTCTCGCCGGTGCCGGTCGGAGTGGCCGGCGAGCTGTTCCTCGGCGGCGAGGGGCTGGCTCGAGGTTACCTGAACCGGCCAGAGCTGACTGCCGAACGCTGGGTGCCCGACCCGTTGTCGACGCAGCCGGGAGCGCGTCTCTACCGCACCGGCGACCTGGTCCGCCGCCTGCCCGATGGCGATCTGCTGTTCCTCGGCCGCAGCGACCACCAGGTCAAGGTGCGTGGTTTCCGCATTGAGCTGGGGGAGGTCGAGGCGGCGCTCCTGCGGCACGCCGGTGTCAGGGAGGCCGTGGCGACGGCCGGCGTGGACCGGCTGGTGGCCTACTTCGTGGCCATGCCGGGTCCGCCGCCCGCTGCTCCGGATCTGCGCGAGCACCTGCTTCGCAGCCTGCCGGAGCCCCTGGTGCCATCGGTGTTCGTGCGGCTCGACGCCCTGCCGTTGACCCCCAACGGCAAGCTCGATCGCCGGGCGCTGCCGGTGCCCGAGGCGACGGGAGAGACGGATCGCGGGTTCGTGGCGCCGAGGACGCCGGCCGAGGAGATCCTGGCCGGCCTTTGGGCGGAACTGATGGGCCGCGTGCAGGTCGGCGTCGAGGACAGCTTCTTCGAGCTGGGTGGGCATTCGCTTCTGGCCACGCGGATGATCTCGCGGCTGCGCGGGGTGTTCGGCGTCGAGCTGCCGCTGCGGGTGCTGTTCGAGAGCCCGACGGTCGCCACCCTGGCCCTTCGGGTGGAGGCGGCTCTGCGGGCTGGCGACGCCCCGGCCGCGCCGCCGATCGTGCCCGTGCCCCGGCAGGGCGACCTGCCTCTCTCCTTCTCGCAGGAGCGCCTCTGGTTCCTCGATCAGCTCGACCCGGGCAGCCCGGCCTACAACATTCCTGCCGCCGTCTCGCTGAGCGGGGCGCTCGACAAAGCGGCCCTGGAGGCGGCCTTCGGCGAGATCGTGCGCCGCCACGAGGCCCTGCGTACCACCTTCACGGCCATCGAAGGCGGGCCGGTGCAGCGGATCGCTCCATTTGCGTCCCTTCTCCTGCCGTGCACGGACCTGCGGGCGCTGGGGACCGAAGAGCGCAAGCTGGAGGCCCTCCGTCTCGCCGGCGAGGACGCGGAGCGGCCGTTCGACCTCTCGCTCGGCCCCCTGCTGAGGCTCTCGCTGCTGCGCCTCGACGAGCAGGAGCACGTGCTCCTGCTCGTCATGCACCACATCGTCTCCGACGGCTGGTCGCTGGGAGTCTTCGTGCGGGAGCTGACCGCGCTCTACTCGGCTTACGCCGCGGGCCGACCGTCGCCGTTGCCGCGGCTGGCGGTCCAGTATCCGGACTACGCGGTCTGGCAGCGGCGGTGGCTGCAGGGGGAGCGCCTGGCCGGCCAGCTCGCCGCCTGGCGCGAGCGGCTGGCCGGCGCCCAGGGGGTCCTGGAGCTCCCCACGGACCGCCCGCGTCCGCCGGTCCAGAGCTCCCGAGGGGGTGAGCTGCCGCTGGAGCTGCCGGCGGATCTCGTCGCTGCGCTGGAGGCGCTCTCCAGGCGCGGAGGCGCGACGCTGTTCATGACGCTCCTCGCCGCCTGGAAGACTCTGCTGTGGCGCTCAACCGGCGAGGCGGACCTCTCAATCGGCACGCCCGTGGCGAACCGGACACGGCTGGAGACGGAACCGCTGATCGGCTTCTTCGTCAATACCCTGGTGCTGCGCACCGACCTGGCCGGCGATCCCCGGTTCGGCGAGTTGCTGGACCGGATCCGGCACGGCACGCTGGACGCCTACGCACACCAGGATCTGCCCTTCGAGCGCCTGGTCGAGGAGCTGCAACCCGAGCGGGACCTGTCGCACACACCGCTGTTCCAGATCCTCATCGTGCTGCAGAACGACCCGGTGCCGGCCCTCGAGCTGCCTGAGCTGCGCGTGCGCCGGGTGCAGACGGGGCGCGCCAGCGCGAAGCTCGACCTGTCCCTCCAACTGGAGCGTACCGTCCAGGGGGTCGCCGGGAAGCTGGCCTATGCCTCCGACCTCTTCGACGCCTCGACGGTCCAGCGGATACTCTCGCATTTCCGTGTCCTCCTCGATGGCGTGGCGGCAACGCCGGAAGCCCGCCTGTCGGCGCTGCCGCTCCTGACTGAGCCGGAGCGCCGGCAGCTCCTGGACGGCTGGATCGATACCCGTGTGGAGGTGGTTTGGGAGGGCGGGCTGCACGAGATCTTCGCTGCCCAGGCGGCGCGCACACCGAAAGCCACGGCGCTGATCTGCCCGCCAGCGTCGCCGGATGGGAAAACGTCGAGCCTTACGTTTCGGGATCTTGAGCGGCGCGCAAACAGGCTCGCCCATCGCCTCATCGCCATCGGCGTAGGCCCGGAGGTGCCGGTCGGGCTCCTCACCGAGCGCTCGCCGGAGGCGCTGGTGGGTCTTCTGGGCATCCTCAAGGCGGGCGGTGCCTACTTGCCGCTCGATCCGCGGCAGCCGCCCGCGCGTCTGGCCTTTCTCCTGGAAGATGCCGGCGCGCCGGTGCTGCTCACCCAGGAGCGCCTGCGCCCGAGGCTGCCCGCGATCTCAGCGCGCGTCGTCCTCCTGGACACCGAGACGGAGATCGCACGATGGAGCGATCGCGACCCTGGCGTCGCCGTCCTGCCGGACCAGCTCGCGTATGTGATCTACACCTCGGGCACGACCGGCACGCCGAAGGGAACCATGATCCGCCACCGCTCGGTGGTGAACCTGGGCGAGGCGCTGGCGCGCTCGGTCTATGCCGGAGTGGACCGCGCCTTGCGCGTCAGTCTCAATGCGCCGCTTATCTTCGATGCGTCCGTCAAGCAGTGGATCCAGCTCCTGCGCGGCCACACGCTGGTGCTGATTCCGGAGGAGGCACGCGGTGATGTCGAAGCGCTCGCGGCGCTGCTGAAGAAGCACCGCGTCGATGTTCTCGACTGCACGCCGGCGCAGCTCCGGCTGCTCGCCGGGGCGAGATTCGACCGGCCGGAGTGGATCCTGGTGGGGGGAGAGGCGGTGGACGAGGATCTCTGGCGGCGGTTCCAGAGCGGCGCCCCGGCCCTCTGGAACGTCTATGGACCGACGGAGTGCACCGTCGATGCAGTTCTCTGCCGGGTCTCGCCGGAGGAGGAGCGGCCGGTTATCGGCCGGCCGATCGCCAATGTTCGCATCCACCTGCTGGATCGCCAACTGGAGCTGGTGCCGACCGGGGTGCCTGGCGAGCTGCACATCGGGGGCGAGGGACTGGCGCGCGGCTACCTCGGCCTCCCGGCGCTGACGGCGGAAAGATTCATCCCCGACCCCTTCTGCAGCGGGCTCGGCGCTCGCCTCTACCGGACCGGAGACCTTGCCCGCTGGCTGTCGACCGGGCGAATCGAGTTCCTGGGCCGTGTCGACCAGCAGGTCAAGATCCGCGGCTTCCGCATCGAGCCCGAGGAGGTGGCGGCGGTGCTCGCCGGGCACCCGGCCGTACGGCAGTGTGCCGTCGTCGCCCGCGAGGACCTGCCAGGAGGGTTGGGCCTCGTGGCCTACCTCGTGGCGGCGTCCCCCCCTGAGACCGGAGAGATCCGGACCTGGATGAGCGAGCGCCTGCCGGCCTACATGGTGCCGTCGGCCTTCGTGCTGCTCGACGCAATGCCACTGACGCCCAACGGCAAGTTGGACCGGCGCGCCCTTCCGGCACCGGTCCGCCGGGGGCCGGCCGAGGCGCTCGCGACGCCACGCACTCCGACCGAGGAGCTGCTGGCCGGGATCTGGGCGGAGCTTCTGGGCCTCGAGCGGGTAGGTGCTGGCGACAGCTTCTTCGATCTCGGCGGCCATTCGCTGCTCGCCACCCGGGCGGTGTCGCGGGTGCGCGAGCTGTTCGGCATCGAGCTGCCGTTGCGGGAGCTGTTCGAGAGCCCGACGGTGGCCGCGCTCGCCCTTCGGGTGGAGGCGGCTCTGCGCGATGGCGATACTCCGGCCGCGCCGCCGGTCGTGCCGGTGCCGCGCCAAGGCGACCTTCCCCTGTCCTTCTCGCAGGAGCGGCTCTGGTTCCTCGACCAGCTCGAGCCGGGCAGTCCGGCCTACAACATCCCCGCCGCCGTCTCTCTGAAGGGGGCGCTCGACGAGGCAGCCCTGGAGGAGGCCTTCTGCGAGATCGTGCGGCGCCACGAGGCCATGCGCACCACGTTCACGGCCGGCGCCGGCGGGCCGGTGCAGCGGATCGCGCCGCCGGCCCGGCTGGAGCTGCCACGGGTCGACCTCTCGGCCCTGGCGCCGGTGCCGCGGCAGGCCGAGGCCCGGCGCCTGGCCGAGCAAGAGGTGCGCCGGCCTTTCGATCTCGCGCGGGGACCGCTGCTGCGCCTGCGGCTGCTTCGCCTGGCCGCAGGCGAGCGCATCGTCCTGGTCAACCTCCACCACACGATCGCCGACGGCTGGTCGGTCGAGGTGCTGGCGCGTGAGCTGGCGGCGCTTTACGCGGCCTTCCAGGCCGGCGAGCCCTCGCCGCTGCCGGTGCTGGCCGTGCAGCCTGCCGACCATGCCGTCTGGCAGCGCGGCTGGCTGCAGGGAGAGGTGCTGGAGGGCCAGCTCGCCTACTGGCGCGAGCGGCTGTCTGGAGCCCCGGTGCGGTTGGAGATCCCGACCGACCGGCCTCGTCCGGCGGTGCCGAGCCGGAGCGGCCGGCGGACGCCCGGGGTGCTGGAGGCGGAGCTTGCCGTGCGGCTCGAAGGTCTCGGCCGCCGGCACGGCGCGACGCTGTTCATGGTCGTATTGGCCGGTCTTCAGACTCTGCTGCGCCACTACACCGGAGAGCAGGACGTGCCGGTCGGCACCACCGTGGCTGGGCGCAACCGGGCCGAGGTCGAGCCGCTGATCGGGTTCTTCGTCAATACGCTGGTGATCCGCACAGACCTGGCGGGCGATCCGTGCTTCTGCGAGCTGCTGGGAGCGGTGCGGGAAGCCGCTCTAGGCGGCTGGGCACACCAGGATTTGCCCTTCGAGAAGCTGGTGGAGGAACTGCAGCCGGAGCGGTCACCTGGGACTGCGCCGTTCTGCCAGGTGATGGTGTCGCTGCTCAATGCGCCGCTGTCGCTGAGTCTCGAAGGTCTCGATCTGGCATTGCTGGAGACCGACAATGGGACCGCGAAGTTCGACCTGACGCTGCAGCTCTGGCAGGAGGGGTCGGGGCACTGGACCGGCGCCATCGAGCACAGCCGCGACCTCTTCGATGCGAGCACGATCGAGCGCCTGTGGGGGCACCTGCTGACGCTGCTCTCAGCGGCGGCGGACGCTGCCGAGCGCAGGCTCAGCGAGCTGGAGGTGCTGAGCGGGCCCGAGCGCCGCGAGCTGCTGTCCTGGAACGAGACCCGGACGGAGTATCCGCGCGAGGCCACGATCCACGGCCTTTTCGCCGAGCAGGCGCGGCGCACCCCCGAGGCCGTGGCCGTGGTTGGCGAGGATCGCCAGTGGAGCTATGGCGAGCTGCGCCACCGGAGCGGCCAGCTGGCGCGCCGCTTGCGCGCCCTGGGTGTCGGGCCGGAGACCCCGGTCGGCCTCTGCGTCGAGCGCTCGCCGGCCCTGATCGAAGGGATGCTGGGCATCCTCGAGGCCGGGGGATTTTACGTCCCGCTCGACCCAGGCTATCCGCAGGAGCGTCTGCGTTCCATGCTGGCCGACACCGGCGTCGGCTTCGTGATCATTGACCAGACCGGCGCCGACCGGCTGCCTGCTGACGACGCGGTGCGGGTGCGCGTGGACCGCGAGGAGGCGGCGGCGGGGGAAAGCCCTCCCGCGGCCGTCTTCGCCGACGGCCTGGCCTACGTGATGTACACCTCCGGATCGACCGGCGTGCCGAAGGGGGTGGCGGTGCCTCACCGCGCCGTGGTGCGCTTGGTGCGGGAGACCGGCTATGCCCGGTTCGGGCCCGAAGAGGTTTTCCTCCAACTCGCGCCGGCCTCCTTCGACGCCTCGACGCTGGAGATCTGGGGCCCGCTCCTGCACGGCGGAAAGCTGGTGGTCTTGCCCGCCCGCACTCCCAGCCTCGAAGAGCTGAGCGGGGCCTTGGCGCACCACCGTGTCACCACGCTGTGGCTCACCGCCGGACTGTTCCACCAGATGGTGGACGAGCGCCTGGGGGGGCTGCGTCCGGTGGCTCAGCTGCTGGCGGGCGGCGACGTGCTTTCGCCGCCGCACGTGCGGCGGGTGCTGGAGGAGCTGCCCTCGTGCACGCTGATCAACGGCTACGGGCCGACCGAGAATACGACGTTCACCTGCTGCCACGCGCTCAGCTCGCCGATGCAGGTGGGGGATACGGTGCCGATCGGCCGTCCGATCGCCAACACCCGGGTCCACCTGCTGGACCCCTGGCTGCGTCCGGTCCCTGCGGGTGTCCCCGGCGAGTTGTACGCGGGCGGCGACGGTCTGGCACGGGGGTATTCCGGCCGGCCGGATCTGACCGCCGAGAGGTTCGTGCCCGATCCCTTCGGCATGGGCGAGCGGCTGTACCGCACGGGCGACCTCGCCAGCCGACGGCCGGATGGCGACGTCGAGTTCCTGGGCCGCGTCGACCAGCAGGTCAAGATCCGCGGCTTCCGGGTCGAGCCCGCCGAGGTGGAGGCGGCCCTGGCGCGCCTCCCGGCCGTGCGCGAGGCGGTGGTAGTGGCGCGCGAGATGGCCGGCGGCAAGGCCCTGGTGGCCTATGTGGTGGCCGCGGGTGCCGCCCCCACGGCCGCGGAGCTGCGTGAGGCCCTGGGGACCACGCTTCCGGCCTACATGGTGCCGTCGGCCTTCGTGGCGCTCGAGGCTCTGCCGTTGACGCCCAACGGCAAGGTGGACCGCCGCGCCCTGCCGGAGGCGGTCCGCCAAGGGCCGATCGAGGAGCTCGCCGCCCCGCGCACTCCGATCGAGGAGCTGCTGGCCGGGGTCTGGGCGGAGCTTCTCGGCCTCGAGCGGGTGGGCGTCGGCGACAGCTTCTTCGACCTCGGCGGCCATTCGCTGCTCGCCACCCGGGCAGTATCGCGGGTGCGCGAGCTGTTCGGCATCGAGCTGCCGCTGCGGCTGGTATTCGAGAGCCCGACCGTGGCCGCGTTCGCCCTTCAGGTGGAGGCGGCTCTGCGCTCCGGTGATGCCCCTGCCGCGCCGCCGGTCGTGCCGGTGCCGCGGCAGGGCGACCTGCCTCTGTCGTTCTCCCAGGAGCGCCTCTGGTTCCTCGACCAGCTCGACCCGGGCAGCCCGGCCTACAACATTCCCGCCGCCGTCTCGCTGAAAGGGGTACTTGACGAGGCGGCTCTGGAGGTGGCGCTCGGCGAGATCGTGCGCCGCCACGAGGCCCTGCGCACTACCTTCACAGCCATCGAAGGCGGGCCGGTGCAGCGGATCGCTCCGTTCGCGCGCCTTCTCTTGCCGTGCGTGGACCTGCGGGCGCTGGGGAAGGAAGAGCGCCAGGTCGAGAGCGATCGCCTCCTGGCCGAAGAGGCTCGTCGTCCGTTCGATCTCGCGCGCGGTCCGCTGCTGCGCCTCGCCCTGCTGCGCCTGGAGCCCGGCGAACACATCCTCCTGGCCGGGATGCACCACATCGTCTCTGACGGCTGGTCGGTGGGCGTGCTGACCGGGGAGCTGACCGGGCTCTACGCGGCCTTCGCCGCCGGCCGGCCCTCGCCTCTGCCGGAGCTGCCGGTGCAGTACGCCGACTATGCGGCCTGGCAACGAGCCTGGCTGCGGGACGAGCTGCTGGAGGAGCAGCTCGCTTGGTGGCGGCGTGAGCTCGCGGACGCTCCGCCGTCGCTGGATCTCCCCTACGACCGGCCGCGGCCGGCGGCGCCGAGCCAGCGCGGGGGCCAGGTCGAGGTCGCCCTACCGGCTGGTCTCACCCTCGCCCTGGAACGCCTCGGCCGGAAGCACGGCGCCACGATGTTTATGAGCTTGCTGGCAGGCTGGAGCGTGCTGCTGTCGCGCTACACGACCCAGGAGGACG